>CAZXCO010000889.1:0-2492 GCA_964639095.1 uncultured Solibacteraceae bacterium | reverse complement strand
GAACGGCTCGGCGGTTCCCATGCGATTCACGTGGATTTCCGCATTGTCGCTGCCACCAATCAAGACCTGGCTCAGATGGTAAACGAGCGCCGCTTTCGCGCGGACCTTTATTACAGGCTCAATGTCTTTCCAATCCTGCTGCCGCCGCTGCGTCGTCGAGTTGAAGATATACCGATTCTGGCCCGCCACTTTATCCAGGAGTTTGCCCGGCGCATGAACAAGACCATTAGCGACGTGCCCGAGCAAGTTTTGGAACTTCTCTGCCGCTACCATTGGCCGGGTAACGTCCGGGAGCTGCAGAATTTCATCGAACGGGCGGTCGTGACTACAACAGGAGAGCAGTTTCGCCCGCCGCTTTCGGAACTCACGCACGTGATTCCCGCGAGATCAGACGCATCTGTTCAGACACTGGCGGAAATGGAGCGAGCTTTCATAATCAAGACGCTGGAAAACACACGTTGGGTTGTCGGCGGCCCTGAGGGCGCGGCGGCGAGACTGGGGCTGGCCCGGACCACACTAATCTCCAGGATGAAGAAACTCGGGATCTCGCGGAACACGCCACCTGCCTCGTGGCCCGCCCAGCGTGAACATTTCCGCGAGGTGTTTTCGCAGGTCGCGGGAATGTAACGTCCGTCAAGAAAGGACTTAAAGCATATGCCATCGGAGAACGTGCCGTTTAACGAATCGAGAGATGTTCTTAGTCCAAGTGGTGACGAGCTAATGGCCATGGCGGAGCGAGGGATCGGGGCGTTCATCAGTGCCGTAACGGAGTTGCACGGTTCGGAGCAGGCGAAGCTCTCAGCGGAAGATTGGATCGATGAGTTGCTGTTGGTGGATGATCTGTCCATAACGGCACTTTGCGACTGGCGAGCAGTCACGATCGCGGCCTCGGCGAGGCTAGCAAGCCGGCTCAGTGATGCGAGGGTGTCGTCAATACCATCGTCCAATGGATTCCATCACAATCTTCTGGCTTAATCGCGCTAGCAGCCTGAGATGGAAAGGGTTTTCACGAAACGGCGAGCCCTGAAACAGGGCAAAGATCAGGTATTTGGAAGGGCGTTACGATTTCGCCCGATGTTACGTTGGCAGGCGCCGATCGACTGAATTGTGAGATGGCGATTCTTCGGAGTCCGTGCATCATCACTTGAAGCGACGAAAGAATCGCCAGGAGGCGTCCCTGAAGCCCTCGTGGCGTTCCGCAACCCGCCAGTCTCCGCATAATCAGGCTGAGATTGAATGCGCCGGCGTGGATGAGCAGCCGCTTGATGATGTTGTCGTGAAACCTGAGGTGAGTTCTCCGCATGGCCCCTGTTTCGTACATATGAGCGAAAGAGCGCTCCACCAGTTCTCCGCGCTGCCGCAGCAATCGCTTCCCCCGCTCGCCCCGGATTCGCCGCCGGTTCTGGTAAACCGCTGCTTTTTCTTCCCGCTTGCCCATCCAGTTGCGACGCCCGCGGTCCGGCTCCGAGCAGTAGCTTCGTACTTCGACTTCCTTCAGAATCACCAGTGAGTCATTGCTGTGATAGCCCTTGTCGAGAACAAGTTCGACCGGGCCTTCGGCATTAAGTTGCTTCGCCGCTTCCTCGCCGGTGTCAGCGGCCACTTCACGGATATGCTCACCGCACTGCGCCAGTGTTTCCTGCAGCGTGTTGGTGTCACCCGCCGTGGCGGGCTGCAGGGTCACGGCCAGCACTGCGCCTGTTTCCAGGTCCACCGCATGCTCAGCTTTATGAGCCAGGTGCGTGCGGCTATCCTTCATCTTCGTGATGTGCGCATCGGGATCGTGCGGATTTTTCCAGTCGTCGTTCGACCCCTTTTTCTTCCGCTTGCGGTCCAGTCGGGCCAACTGCTCGCGCGTGGGAGTCTCGATACCGGATTCCTTTGCCAGACCCTTAAGAAACTCGTCATAGGCCTGCCCGTTATCTCGCCGCACAATCGAGCGCAGCGCTGCATTCGCTTCCAGCGTGGTTCCGTCGATGGCAACGGTATTGCCTTTCATCAGTCCCTCTTCGGCCAGCATTCCCAATACCCAGAGAAACACTTTGCGATGAGTCTCCACATCGATCAGCCGGCGGGTACGTGAGATCGTTGACTGATCGGGAGTGGTTTGACTCAATTCGAAACCGAGAAACGACCGCAAAGCGAGAGAATCCGCAGTCCGCCATGCAATACCGCGTTCGGAATCAATGCCTTCGAAATAACCGATCAGCAGCGCGCGAAAGTAAACTCCGGGCGCCAGCCCCGGACGTCCCACCTTCGCGTAGAACTTCTGGCATGCCGACTCGGCGAAAGAATCGAATCCGCGCTTGTGCAGCAACTGGTTCAGACGCTCATAAAACGGGTGGCCAACCGGCCTCGCCAGCCGGGAAGCTTCGATCCAGATGGGCTCCTGCTTTTCGTTCGGTCCTCGCTTGCCCAACGACATGCATCCATCCTAAATCCGTTCCCGTTCTTACGCCAAGACAAACGTCAGTTGCACCTCAGGCTGCTAG
>CAZXCO010000888.1:0-3336 GCA_964639095.1 uncultured Solibacteraceae bacterium | reverse complement strand
GTTCATCGTCAAGCAGACGGCGAAAGCCCCTGCGCACCAGAGAATGATCGTCAGCCAGCAGTACGCGAATGTCAGTCATCATAGGCGGAATTTACGGCGGCGGAATTTACGGCGGCGGAATTTACGGCGGCGGAATTTACGCGTTGGATTTCCCCTGCGACTCGGTCGAGGGCGTTTCTCATGGACTTGCCGTGGCTCTGGAGCGGTACGCGCAGCCGTACCAGCGTGCCTCCCGTTCCAGGGCTCAGGAATTCGATTTTGCCGTTCACCAGTTGGGCGCGCTCACGCATCGCGATCATTCCCATTCCGCGTGCCTTCGTCTGGCCATTGGCAGCCAGCCCGACGCCGCGATCCTCCACTTCCAGCTCCAGCCAGGCCTCTGAAGAACGAATGCGGACCCAGGCCGCGGCCGATTGCGAATGCTTCGCCAGATTGTTGAGCGATTCCTGCAGTACCCGGTAGACATGAATCGGAACGTCGTCTCCGAGGGCGTAATCCATCCGTTGATTGACTCCGGACTTCTGCAGATCCACGTGGATTCCGGTCTGCTTTTCGAAGACTGAGAGATACCAGTCAATCGCCTCCTCCAGTCCGCTGTCGTCGAGAATCGACGGATGCAGTGTTTGGCTCAGGCTGCGGGTCTTGTCCAGCGCGTCCTGCGCGATGGCGCGGATTTCATCGAGATCCGCCGTCAACTGGGGCGGGCAGTGCTGCCGTCGTGTCCGGCCCAACATGGCTCCAACGGCCGTGAGCATCTGGCCGAACTCGTCATGGAGCTCGCGCGAGATGGAACGGAACATCTCCTCCTGCATAGTAATGAGTTTCCGTGCCAGGCCACTTCGTTGCTCCGAGAGCTGCTCAATTTTGCGAAAAATTGATCGGTTGGCCCGGATGAGCATCAGGCTGGTCAGGGCAATCGCCCCCAGCGCGGCGGCAAAGAGCCAGTAGATCTGGCCTTCCACGCGATCGTAAATGGCCCCGACGCGGGCAGCGGTCTTCTGTTGTGTCTCATTGTTTTCAACCAGAAGGCGCGAAACCGCTGTCATCAGGCTGGCCTCCTGCGGCTCGAGTGAATTCTCCACGAGCGCACGCGCACGCGCGTCGTCGCCCGCCCGGGCAAGACGGAAGATCTGGCTCGTCGAGATCCAGAACTGGCTAAGGCCGCGCCGGAACGCGGACTGCCGCTCCGGGCTGTTGACGAACGACGTCAGCCCGGCCTCGATACGGATCGAGTCGTCGATGTCTCGCCGGATTCGGTCGAAGGATGCTTCCCAGGCATAGAGCGGATAGCGTTCGTCGCCGCTCAGCATGTCGCGCATGGCGAGCCCGAGCGCGCTCAGATCGTTTTGAATTCGAAGGAGTTGAAGGGAATCCTTGCGGTCGCGCTCGATGGTCCGGTTCTGCAGATCGCGCAGCCCGGCGATCTGGTAGAGCGCATAGAAGCAGAACGCTGCCACCACCGCGAGCGTGATCGCAAGGCCGGCGAGCAGCCCCGATGTAGGAGACCGAAATCCTTCCTGAGGAACCGTATGCTTCAAGGACTCCCAACGATTATCGTCGATTTGCCGGGGAAACGTGCCGGAAAAGACGAAACGAAGAAATCGGGACGCCGAAGGCAGGGGCGGCCGTTCTCAAACGGTAGTTCCAGAGCCCCGCGTGCGGAGGCTCAGAGCGCTTGATAGCTGTATTGCGGGCGAGCCATCTGGCGCGTCTGCTGCGCCAGACCTTCGAGATGTTCGATCAGCGGCTTCAGATCGAACGAAAAGGGCAGAATCGCGTCCACCAGAAGCCTCGCCTCGATGCCCCAGACGAGCAGAATGAAGGTCATCTGCTGCTCCAGCAGCGTCATCGAGAGATCGTCCGGGTCGCCTGTGGCCCGGACGGACTGCGCGGTCGCGATGGCATAAAGGCGGTTGAAATCCTTGGACGCGTTCCGCAGATACTCCCGCAGCAGGTCACGCTGGATACTGCGGTAACACGCGGCCAGATTCTCGCTATGCGCGTCGCGCAGGAAGCGGCGATCCATCTGCGAAGCCAGCCGGAGCATCGGCCGGTATTGCCTCAACGAGAAACTATCAAGGAAGGAAACGTCGGAACCATATGATACTGCAGGGTTCTCAGGCGCAGGCGAAAACCAGGTCAGCGCCACCACCGCGGCAATCAGCAAGACAATTGCTGAAAGACTGATAATCACGCATCCTCCCGTCGAAGGTCCCGCTTCACGTTACTGAACACGATATACCCGTCGCTGAATCTGTACAATACCGAAAAGCGGGAGAGGGGCATAGTTAACCAAGGATAACTCGGTACGCGTGATGACCTGAGAAATTTGCCGGAGCCCGGGTTGCCGCGCCGCCCGACACAACGGCATCAGGCGTCGGAAACCACTCCGCATTATATACTCGTGCCGAAGGAGATCTGCATGCGCCGCGTGCTCGAAACCCTGTTCGCTTTGACTCTGGCAGGCATCCCGATCCTGGCCGCTACTCCATGTGGAAGCGTGACAACCGTCGGTCTGGATTCCGCCATTATCACCGGCGGGGAGATGGTTGCAGCGGGCGCTTTCACGCCTCCCGCCAACCCGAACGGCCGGGGTGGCGGACGCGGGGCCGCGGCAAACAATATATATAAGTCACTCCCGGCGTTTTGCCGAGTGACCGTCACGCTCAAGCCCAACAGTGATTCGGACATCAAGATGGAGCTGTGGCTGCCCGAGTCCGGCTGGAACCAGAAGTATGAAGCAGTCGGGAACGGCGGCTGGGCGGGCGTCATCAGCTATTCGGCGATGGCGGAGGCACTGCGCGACGGATACGCCACCAGCTCGACCGATACCGGACACGTCGGCGGCAGCGGCAGTTTCGCCCTGAATCACCCCGAGAAGCTCATCGATTTCGGGTGGCGCTCCGAACACGAGATGACTCTGAAATCCAAAGTCATCATCGAAGCGTATTACGGAGGTAAAGCTCGTTTGTCTTATTGGAATGGCTGCTCGACTGGCGGCCGCCAGGGCCTGCAGGAGGCGCAGCGCTTCCCCGCCGATTACGACGGCATCATTGCGGGCGCGCCCGCCAACCGGACGGCGCTGGCGCTGTGGATTGCCTCGGCTCAGTTGAAGGAACCGGGCAGTTACATTCCGCCCGAAAAGTATCCGCTGGTCCATCGCGCCGTCCTTGACCAGTGCGATGCCAATGACGGTCTCAAAGACGGCCTCATCGAAGATCCGGCGCGATGCCATTTCGATCCGAAGGTGATCGAATGCAAAGGCGCCGACAGCGCGAGCTGTCTGACGGCCGCGCAGGTCGAGACGGTCCGCAAGATGTATGCGCCGGCGAAGAA
>CAZXCO010000887.1:0-3833 GCA_964639095.1 uncultured Solibacteraceae bacterium | reverse complement strand
CATGCCCGCCAGGCCCTTTTGCGGCTTTTCGCCGAAAGTGAGGCCGATCGAGGAGCGGTCCGTTTCGGGCTTGCCTGAGGGATGGTAGTGAATCTGGATCACCAGGTCCGTTCCCTGCTTCACCGTATGGGCGACACCAAGAGGCAGCGGCTGCGGCGTGGCTCCCGGCGCCCAGCCGCCAAGCGCACCATTGATTTCGACCTGCGGACCGCCAAAGCAGGAATAGCCCGGCTCCGGCGTTGCCGCGTCCATCTTACGGGCTTCCCCGCTCGTGTCCAGGAAGAACAGCGCGTGATGCACGATTCCGGGATTGCCGGGATGGAACTCCACGGTTTTGACGTACCGGTCAGTCGTGAAATTCAGCGGAATGACGAAACACTGAAACAAGTCGGTCCCGTCGGCGGAGACGGAGAACGCCTGCGGCATCGAGAGAACGACGTCGGGCTTCCCGGCCAGCCAGCCGGATGCAAACCGGGGCAGCGGCGGCTTCTGCGCCGGGTCGCCCTCCGGGGCTCCGTGACTCGCCCATGCGGCGATTGTCGCGATCTCGGCATCGGTCAGCCGCCGCTCATCCTGGAAATGCCCGTAACCAGGCTCCGCTTTCCACGGCGGCATATAGCGCCTCTCCGTCACCGTGGCGATGAGGCCGGCCCGCTTCGCGGCATCGCTGTAAGTGAGCAGCGGGAACGGCGCGACCTGACCCGGGCGATGGCATTCGGCGCAGTTCCGGTAGAGAATCGGCGCAACGTCCTTATTGAACGTGGGCGTTGAGGAGGATGCCGGCGCGGCAAGGAGCGCGGCCTGCAACAGCATCAACCCCGTAATGAGCGTAACGGCGGGCTTCATGGATTCCTCACTTCACTCGTGTAATGGCGCAGCCAATGGATTTCGTGAACATCACCGGCGCCGGTTTGCCGGCCAGCACGGCGTCGAGCGCGTTGCGCAGGTCGGGAACAGTGGCGGCGGGGCGCTGTTTGCCGAAATCTTCCACGCGGTTGTCGATACGCCCGCGGTAGAGGATCTTCCCTTCCGGCGTCAGCACCGCGGCCTGCGGCGTTACGGTGGCGCCGGCCAGCCGGACCAGAATCTGGCCCGGGTCGAGCAGCAGCGGGAAAGTGTAGCGATACTCATTCGCATACTTTTTCGCCGCCGCCGCAGACAGGCTCGTGTCCGCCAGCACGGCGTAGGTTTCCACACCGCGCGCAGCATAGTCATTGTGAATCCGGTTCATCTCCGGGACGTAACTGTTACCGACGGGGCAGTCGTTCGTGACGAAGAAAAGCAGGACTTCCTTCGCCTGCCGCCATTCGGCCGCCGTGTGAACGCGGCCGTCGGTGTCCTGCAGATGGAATTGGGGCGCGGCGGCGCGGGCTCCCGGGGCGGCTGATAGCAGCAGCCCCGAAAAGAACACCGTCGCGCTGATCACAGATGCTTTCATGAGAAGGAGCCCGTATTTACCGGCGGCGGCGTGCAAACCGGCTGGCGGTTCGCGAATTTCCGTTGGGTCCCGTCAATGTATGGGTCACAATGCCGCCGCTGCGCGAAACGGTATCCGTGCCCGTTTTCCCGTTCACCCCGGTATAGGATTTCGTGTCGGTATACGCGCCGTTCCCCCAGGACCGGTTGTTCTGGTAGGTGGCCGTTTTACCGTTCGGCCCGGTGACGGTGGTCTCGCGGGCGGTGCTTCCGGGCGAATGGGACGCTGTTGTGGTCGAAGTCGCCGTTTTGCCATTGAAACCGGTCACGCTCTTGTTATTCGTGTAAGATCCATTGCCCCAGGCCGCGTTGTCCTGATATGTCGCGGTCTTGCCGTTCGGTCCCGTGACCGTGGTGTCGCGGGAGTAATTCCCCGGTGTGCGCGTAATGCTCGTCTCGACGGACTGCGCAGAAGCGCTCAGGGACAGTAAAAGGCCGGCGGCGGATACGGCCATCCACCTGGTTATGAGTCGGGTTGTAAAAGGAATTTTTCGTTTCATTGCGTCTCCTTTTCGGTCGTTGAAGGGACCGTTTCGAAATCTCGTTCTGTAGCCATTTACGCTTTGAATCGCGCCCGCTGCGGAACAGATATGTCGCGCGGGCGTAAAGATTTGTCGGAGCCGTCCGCAGCCGCGCCAGCGACAAAACTTTACCGGGATTCGACATATTTCGAATGTGGAGAAGCGGCCGGGGCCGGATGCTGGGATTGTTTGTCAACTCAGCATTCTCAGGAGAATTCATGAAAATCACAGCAATCGTTTTTGTCGCCCTTGCGTTCGGCGCTCTTTCAGCGCAGGCGCAGGAGGCAGCGAAATCCGTTCCCGAGCTGCTCTGGACGCGTCAGGGGCTCGTCCGTGGCCTGACTGACGGCAAGGTGGACCAGTTCCTCGGGCTGCCCTACGCGGCGCCGCCGGTGGGTGACCTTCGCTGGAAGGCGCCTGCCGAAGCCCCGTCATGGCGCGGCATTCGTGACGCCACCAAACCGGCGAGCGAGTGTGTGCAGCCCGCCCCCAAAACGGATTCCACGCAGCCGTTCGCGGGCAGCGAGGATTGTCTTTACCTCAACGTCTACCGGCCGGCGGGCGCCACGCGCAGGGAACTGCTGCCCGTGGTGATCTTTATTCACGGCGGCAGCAATCGGAAAGGCGCGGGAACCGACTACGATCCGAGCGAAATGGTTTCCAATACGGGGATCATCGCGGTGACGATCAATTACCGGCTCAACGTCTTCGGATTTCTGGCCCTTCCTTCGCTCGATGCGGAAGCGGGCGAGCCGTCGTCCGGAAACTTCGGGCTCCTTGACCAGCAGGCAGCCATGAAATGGGTGCGCTCGAACGTCCTTGCCTTCGGGGGCAATCCTCTGAACGTCACCATTGAAGGCGAGTCCGCCGGCGGTATCGACATCTGCGCCACGCTGGTCTCGCCGAAGGCCGCCGGTCTGTTCAACAAGGTCATTCTGCAAAGCATGTATTGCCCCAACGCAACTCATGACGAAGCGCTTCAGGTCAGCGCTCCGGTGGCTGCCGCGCTGGGCTGTACAGACGCGCAGGGCGCCGCGGCCTGCATGCGCGCGAAATCGCCCGGCGATGTTCTGAAGGCGGCAGGCAAACTGTCCGTTGAACCGGGCGGCGGCGAGGGATTCAATTCCAGCCCAAACGTCGGCAACAGCATTCTGCCGCAACAGCCGCTGGATGCGCTCCGCGCCGGGAACTGGAACTGGTCTCCGATTCTGATCGGCTCGAATCATGATGAAGCGGCGCTCTTTGTCGGGTCCTCACTGGTTGCTCAAAGGGCGAAGCTGCCGCTGACGGAAGAAGCTTACGAGCAGATCGTTACAGCTCGTCTGGGAGCCGCTGCGCCGGCGGTGCTGAACGAATATCCGGCCGCCAACTATTCCAGTCCGTTCATCGCGCTTTCGGATCTGGCGACGGACCCGTCGCCACTCGGATGCCCGGTCTCGTCGCTGGCTCAACTGTTCTCGTCCCTGACGCAGACATTCCGGTACGAATTCGACGACCCCGCGGCGCCTGCGCCCGGAGCAGAGCATCTTCCCGGGGGGACGGCTACTCTCTCTCTCGGCGCTTCTCACGGAAGCGAGTTGCAGTATCTATTCAGAATGACGACGCTGCCCGGGCCGGCAACCCCGGCACAGCAGGAGCTCTCCAGCGAGATGATCCAGTACTGGGCCAATTTCGTGAAAACAGGCAATCCGAACGGCGCGGGTCTCACCGCCTGGCCGCGATATGATGCGGCCACCCATCAACTGCTTTCGCTCCGCCCCGGCGGGAACGTGGCGATCGACAACTTTGACACGGATCATCATTGCGCCTTCTGGGCCACCGCGCCCCGGCCGCCGG
>CAZXCO010000886.1:0-10584 GCA_964639095.1 uncultured Solibacteraceae bacterium | reverse complement strand
GCCGGCACATGCCGTGCTTCCCGAAAACCGGCCTCGCGCGCCATCGCCAGCATCTCCTCAGGGCTGAAAAAGCTGAGGAACGGCGTCCCGCTGGCGCGCGCGCCTTTCTCCGCCGCCTCACGTGCGGGACGTTCCTCCGGCTCGGCCATATCGCTCGGCAGCAGGTAGGTCATGGCCAGCGTCGAGCCTGGGGCGAGCGTGGCGATCTGACGCAATGTCGCCGCGATTGCATCCCTCGTCAGATACATGGTGAGACCGGTGGAAGCCACCACCGCCGGATGGCTCGCGTCGAAGCCTGCCGCCGCCAGCCGCTCCCGCCAGGAATCTCCCGCCTCGAAATCGACGGGCACAAGGCGCAGCCACTCCGGAACGCCGAATCCGAGTTCAATGAGCCGCCGACGCTTCCAGGCCTGAGGTCCGGGCCGGTCCACCTCGAATACCTTCAGGCTGGAGGCGATCTCCGGCCTGCGCTGGGCGAAGCTGTCGAGGCCGGCTCCGAGGAGAACGTATTGGCTCACTCCGCGGCCGGCCTCTTCCACAACCAGATCCTCGATGAAGCGGGCGCGAGCCACGATGGACGCGCGGAAGAGCTTCGTGCCCTGCGGGTCCATGTCCGGACGGCTTCGCCAGTCGTCACCCGGTGCCGCCAGTCTGAGGCCAATCTCGTCTTCGAGCACGTGTGGCGGCGCATCAATCTGGAGGTGCAGGGCGCGCCAAAGGGCGACCCGCACCGCTGTGCTGTCCGGCGCCGGAGCCTGCTCATCGTGAACGGGGTTCTGTCGGTCTTCGATTCGTTCCATCTCAGGCTTACGTCAGTATCAGCATAAGCGAAGGGCCCGCGTGAGTACTTTTCTCCCGGCATTTCCGGGTGTTTCCGGTATTTAATATCCGTAAGTTAACAGCGCCTCCGGCGAATTCCCGTTGTAAAGTTCAGGCATGCCCCTGCGATTCCGCTCCTCCGCGATCGAAGTAAAAAATCGTATTTCTCTTCGATCCTTCGCCATAAAAGATATAATTAAGAAAAAAGAATCATAAGAAATACCGGACCCATGCCCGCCTGCATTTTTGAAGTGGATACTGCCCCCTCCTTCGCGTCTATCCCCTCCTCAATCGAAGGCCTCGGTGTTCCCGAGCCGATGGTTCTGGAACTTTTTCTGAAACACACCTTTAATGCCGGAGTCTGCACGCTGCGCAGAATTTCCCGGACACTCAAGCTGCCGGTGGAACTGGTGGAGCGAATTTTCCACCAGATGAAGCTCAAACAACTGATCGAGGTCAAGGGTACGTTCGGGGAAGACTTCTCGTTCTCGCTGTCCCAGGCAGGCAGGAGCGCGGCGCTGGAAAGGATGCAGATCTCACGGTATGCCGGACCCGTGCCTGTGCCGCTTGCCGCCTATGAAGCTGCGGTCCGGGCGCAGGTTTCGAAGAAGAAGGTAACAAGGCAGAGTCTTTCAAAGGCCTACAGCGATCTGACGCTCGACCCCGATCTGATTCGCCAGCTCGGGCCCGCTTTGTATTCGCAGCGGTCCATGTTTCTGTTCGGTCCCAGCGGCACAGGCAAGAGCGCTCTGGCCGAGCGGCTCCTTCTGATTTACGACGACAGGATTCTGGTTCCCTATGCCGTCGAGGTTGATGGAAGCATTATTGCGGTCTATGACCCGGCTGTGCACCGCGGCGCCGATGCGGACGCGCTGGAACACGATCCGCGGTGGGTGAGCTGCCAGCGCCCGTGCATTATCGTGGGCGGGGAACTCGTTCCGGAAATGCTGGAGTTGCAGCGCGACTCCGAGGCCGGCAGCTATGTGGCCCCGCTCCACATGAAGGCCAACAACGGGGTTTTCGTGATCGATGATTTCGGCCGGCAGATGATTTCCCCGCGCGATCTGCTGAACCGCTGGATTGTTCCGCTGGATCGAAGGCTTGATTTTCTCGCACTGAGCAACGGCTCCAAGTTCGCGATCCCGTTCGAGGTATTCATCGTCTTCTCGACCAACCTGAACCCGGCCGAGCTTGCCGATGAAGCATTTCTGCGCCGCATCCCGAACAAGATTCTGGTCGACGCCGTTTCCCCCTGCGTCTTCGATGAGATTCTGCGGGGGCGCCTCGCGTCATACGGCTGGGACTGCGAATCCGGAGCCCCCGAATACCTCCGCGACCTCTGCGCGGATCGCGGCGGAGATCTGCGACCGTGCTACCCACGGGATATTTTCCGCATCATCGAATCGATCGCCGGTTTCGAGGACCGTACGCCCGTGTTGAACCGCAGCGACATCGATCGCGCAGCGGAGCTCTATTTCGGCAAATGTCCGCGCGCGAGCGCGCCCTTGCCCAACTAAGCGCCGCCCCTGACATTGAGTGGCTCCCGCAGTGTTGCTTTCTGAGACAGCGGGCAATCCTCGTGACACAACAAATTTCACGACTGCTCCCACCGTCCGTGCGGCCCGGTACGAGAAGGCGCCCGGGATGTAAAATCCCTTACCGGTTGACGCGAGCGCGCGATGGAGAGCCTGAACTGTGGCATATCGCGCAGGGGACTGGTGCTGATCCATTGATTTGAGGGCCAGATTGATGGAAGATCAAGTGCTCTCGCTCTGGCTATGTTCGACGATTTGCTGACCCGCCTCGCCCGGATTTCTTCAGAGGCTCTGCCCGGCAAAAGCCGGGTGGAAGCTCGCGGCGAGGGCTATTACATTTTCGAGGCAACCACCGCAGACGGCACGCGAATCGTTTTGCCGCCTGTCTGGATCGATCCGGCAGTAAGCGACCGGCAGATCCACGACAAACTGTGCCGGGTATACGAGCAGGCTCTGCACCCGGAAACCATCCCGGACGATGCGTCGATTCCGGATCTCAAAACCGAAGGAAACGACTGAGGGCGCGGTTACGGCGTAATCCAGAAGCTCTCCTGCCGCCGTCCGCCCGCGGGAACTGTCTGCAGTTCCGCATATTTCCCCTCGCTCGCGAGATTCACTCCATTCGTAATGGCTGTCATCGGCTCAAAGCAGATAAAGTTCTGGCCCGGCGGCGCATAGACGATCGCAACCGGATACCCGGGGCCGAAGGCCACTTCGATTTTTTTCCCGCCGCCTTCCACTGAAAACACGGCGCGATGATCAGGGCCGCGCACGAGGCCTGTGAAGCCATCGTCGAAGCGGCGTTCCTTGAGAGAAATCCGGTCGGGGAGGCTGACGGGGGTCGTTTCCCCGGTCGCGAGCAGACATTCATCGGTCTCGACGTGGCGCTGCACGGGAAGATGGACAGTTGCATCGCCGATGTCGACGCCGGGGAGTTGCAGGTAGGGATGAAAGCCGACGGCCAGAGGCATCGGATCGTGGCTTCGGTTGAAAACTGCCACGCTGACCTCCAGGCTTCCGCCGGCGAGCCGGTAGGTCATCTCGTATTCATGGGCGAATGGCCAGTTGGCGAGAAGATCCGGATATTTCCAGAATTCGAGACGGCTGGTCGCCCAGGCGGACGATGCGTCCGCTTCCGCTTCAATGACTTCCCAGAAAGGAGACGCCGTCAGGAGCCCGTGGATTGGAATCCCGTTCGGGTCGCGGCGGAGCCAGACGGAATCGGGATTGAAATGATAGCGCCTTCCGTTTGCCTGGAATCCTTCCGGCATGCGATTGGCCCAGGGAGCGAGAAAGGGAATTCCGTTGAGATGGCTGTTCCCCTTCGCCGCAGCGGGATTTTCAAAGGGGAAATAGAGAATGTTTTCTCCCCGAACGCGCATTTCCCAGGCGCGGTTTCCCATGGAAGGAGCGACCGATACCTCGATCCCGCGGGAAATGTCAGCGAGACGCACCGTCCGGACGCCATGGTCGGATGCCTGTTCTGCGGTGTAAAAAGGAGGGCGCATGGCCCAGTCTACCCCGTATATTAGGAGTGGAGAGGCTTCTGAGGACGATTGTCTTGCTGGCGTGTGCGGCCGGCTCGCTGTTTGGCGCCAATAATTGGGTCACGGAAGCGAACGACGCTTTTTATAATCTCGATTACGATCAGTCCATCGCGCTTTATGAAAAAGCGCTGGCGGCGACCCCGGACGATCCCACGCTGCACAACCATCTGGCGCAGGCGCTTCTCTATCGTGAAATGTTCCGCGACGGCGCGCTCGAAAGTGAGCTGGTCAGCGGCAATAATTCGTTTCTGCGGCGCCCGAAACTGGAGCCGCCTCCCGACGTCGAAAAGCGCTTCTTCGCCGAGATCGATCGGGCCATGCAGTTCGAACGGGAGCGGGTTGCGAAAAACCCCAAAGATACCGCCACGTTGCATGCGTTGAGCGTTTCTTATGCGCTGCGCGCCAACTACGGATTTCTGGTTCGCAAGAGCTGGCGGGCCTCTCTGTACGATTCCAGCCAGGCCCGCAAATATGACAGCCGGGTCACGGAAATCGAACCGGATAACTACGATGCGAAACTGCTGCAGGGTGGTTACGACTACATCGTGGGAAGCCTCAACTGGACGCTCCGCGCCGTGGGATTCATCGCCGGATTTCACGGGGACAAGCAGCGCGGTCTGCGCACTATCGAAGAGGTTGCGGTCAAAGGCAAAGAGAACCGGGTGGACGCCCGGATCGTCCTTTGCGCTTTATACCGGCGGGAAGGGGAGCCGAAGCGTGCGATTCCACTTCTTACCGCTTTGATTCAGCGCTATCCCCGCAACTACCTGCTCCGGTTCGAACTGGCGCAGATGTACGGTTCGATCGGCAGCCGTCAGAAGGCTCTCGATGTGCTGGCTCTGATCGCGATGCTGAAGGAGCAAAACGCTCCGGGCTACGGGCGCATTCCCTGGGAAAAGGTTTATTACGAGACCGGTAACCTTCAATTCTGGTTCGACGATCTGGATCATGCGCTCGCGAACCTGAAAAAGGTGACCGGGTCTCCGGCTCAGCTCAGGGAACTGGACCTCAACACGGGCGTTCTGGCGCTCATGCGCGAGGGCCAGATTTACGACTTACAAAATCATCACAATCTCGCCATAAAAGCTTACCGGCAGGCGGTGGAGTTCGCCCCCGGGGCGGATGCGGCGCGCGAATCGCAACATTACATTCACACTCCTTATTCGCGGCCGGTTCACGGCCAGGAGCACGGATAGCGGCGCGATCCGCTGTCACCGAAAAATGGAGCGAGCCCGGCAGATCGCGATAGTCGGCATGGTTGTCAGCGGACTGCTGGCAATCCTCAAGATCACCGTTGGACATCTGGCGCATTCGGCCGCCGTCAGTGCGGATGGTTTCGAATCGGCAACGGATGTCCTCACCTCCGGGCTGGTTCTGGTCGGATTGACACTGGCCGCGCGTCCTGCGGACGAGAACCACCCCTACGGGCACGGGCGGGTCGAGATCCTGATCGGCCTGCTGCTCGGATTTATCCTGGTCTGCGCAGGTTGTGGAATCGCATGGCACGGCCTGACCGGCGCTGCGGATGAGCGCAGGGCGCCGGCATCCTATGCGGTGTGGCCTTTGATCGTCTCGATTGCGGTCAAATTCTGCCTGCTTCTGTTCAAATACCGCCACGGAACCCGGATCGGCAGTTCTTCTCTCGTGGCCGACGCCGCCAACGACGGCATGGACATCCTCTCCGGAGTGGTCGCGCTCGGAGCTCTGTCGCTTGCTTTGTCCAATCCTGCACGTTTTCTTCGTGCGGACCACTACGGCGCCTTCGCGGTGGGTCTGATCGTGATTGCCACCGCGTCGAAGGTGATGTACGAATCCGCCATGCAACTGATGGACACTATGCCGGACGAGATTTCGATGTCGAAGATTCGCGAGGTCGCTTTAAGTGTCCGGGACGTCGCGGGTGTCGAGAAATGCTTTGCGCGAAAGACCGGTCTGAAGTACCACGTCGACCTGCACCTCGAAGTGGATCCGGATATTACGGTAAGGGCCTCGCACGAGATCGCGACGCGGGTGAGGGAAAGGATCCGCCAGCAACTGCCCTGGGTGGCGGATGTTCTGGTGCATGTTGAGCCGTACCCCGGATAAAGTTTTCCGCGATGTCCCGGAGCTACCGGGGCATCGCGGAAAGGAGTACCGCCCGGTCAGTTCCGGTTCCGCTGGCTTTTCGCGTTGGCCATGCGCATCGGTTCGAACCTCGCCGGAAGCGCGCTGGCGCCGGCGGCGAGGGGTGAAGGCGCCACATCGGCCATCTGGAGCATCGCGTATGCCGGAATGTCCTCGGCGTCTTTGATGAAGTCGAGCCGCATCAGGTCCGCATCGTAATCGACCCGCAGCAGATCGCCTCCCCGCACCTGTCCGGACGCAATCAGATTCGAGAGCGGCTGCACCACCGAGCGCTCGATTGCCCTCTTCAGATGGCGCGCGCCGTACTTCATGTCGGTGCCTTCCCGCAGCAGATAAGCGCGGGCGTCAGGCGTGACGTCCAGAACAAAGGGCAGGGTATCCGGCGAATTGAAGATGCGCTGCTGCAGCAGGTTCAACTCGATGCTGAGAATCCGGCCCAGTTCTTCGGCTCCGAGGGAGCGGAAGACCACCACCTTGTCGATGCGGTTCATGAATTCGGGCGTGAACTTGCGCCGGGCCGCTTCGACACCAGCCCTGTTGACC
The DNA here is from genome assembly GCA_964639095.1 of uncultured Solibacteraceae bacterium. Classification (GTDB taxonomy): domain Bacteria; phylum Acidobacteriota; class Terriglobia; order Bryobacterales; family Bryobacteraceae; genus BOG-234. The sequence goes on along the minus strand of CAZXCO010000886.1, from coordinate 4,016 downwards.
TTGGCTGTCAGATCGTCATCCACCTCGCCGGTCGCCGCTTTGCGTTCCGCGTCGGAGGCCGCGAATCCGAGGCCGGGCCTGAGTATCGAACTCATTTCCATCGCCCCGAGATTGCTCGTCATGAAGATCATCGCGCGAGAGAAGTCCACGCGGCGGTTGTCACCGAGCGTCAGTGTGCCCTTGTCGAGAACGCCGAGCAGCAGGTTCCACAGGGCATCACTGGCCTTTTCGATTTCGTCGAACAGGACGAAGCTGATTTTCACCTTATCCGTGTGGTACTGATTCAGCACTTCCTGGCTCAGCAGAGGATGCGTCTCGCGATGCCCGAGGTATCCGGGAGGCGAGCCGATGAGCTTGGCGATTTCGTGGCTGTGCTGAAATTCCGCACAATCGATTTTGATCACCGACCGCGCATCGCCGACGAGCGACTCCGCTGTGGCTTCCACGAACCGGGTCTTGCCGGTGCCGGTCGGCCCGAGGAAGAGAAAATTCCCGATCGGCCGGCCGGGACTGGTCATGCCGGCCAGATACGTCTGGTAAATGTTCACGATCTGATCGACGGCATCTTCCTGCCCGACCACGAGCTTCTTCAAATCGCTGTGAAGCTTTGAGGCTTCCTGTCCCGTTTGCGTGGGATCCAATTTTTTGTTCAACCGGACCATGTTTTCTTTCTCCCACCTGCCAATCACGTCATTGGAAGAGCACGCGCCGTGCCAATCTGGCTCTGGCTTTCTTATCACGTCTTTCGCGGTGGGCGGGAGGGCCGAACTTCGATCTGGCTGATCGTCGTTCGACGCGGCATCCGCAACACGCTGAGCACTATATCGGCGATATCTTCCGGCGCGATTTTCCATGCATTCCTTTCGTCGGCTCCGGATTCCCCGCTTCCGTGCGGGCCGCCGAACTCAGTGTTCACGCTGCCCGGCATGATTGTCGAGACCCGGATCCCATCGTTACGGATGTCGAGCATCATGGCTTCAGAAAAGCCATTTAACCCGAATTTGGAGGCGTTATAACCAGCGCCGCCCGCAAAGGCATTCTTGCCTGCGAGGGAGCTGATGTTGATCACGTCTCCACCTCCGCCCTGCCTGAGTATCGGCAGAATTTCGTGGGAACAATAGTAGGCGCCCGTCAGATTCAGATCGATCATGCGCCGCCATTCTTCCGGCGTCAAATCCGTGACGTTGCGGAACACGCCCGAGCCGGCGTTGTTCACAAGAATGTCGATCCTGCCGAAGCGCTGGTGGGCAGCCTGAACGAACCGCCTGACATCATCCAGTTTCGAGATGTCGGCTGCCATGCCGAATACGTCGCCGCGCGGGGAGAGAAACGTAACAGCGTCATCAACGGATTTCTGTTGCGCGCCGCAGATCGCGACCCGCGCACCCTCTTCCAGTAATCGCGCCGCGATGGCTCTTCCGATGCCGCGCGTTCCTCCGGTTATGACCGCTGCTTTGCCTTCGATGATTTTTTCCGCCATGCCCTTATCCCGATCTCGACAGGGGCTAAACCGTGCCGTACCATTGGATAAGAATGATTGAGGCCGGCGCGCTCACCTGGCGTGAAGTGGTTGACAAGTATCACTCCGCTTTAGTCGATGAATTAACGGTGCGTCTCGATTCAGACATACGCGAGGCGGTGAATCGCGCCGTTGCCGCTGAGCAGGCCATCGCCAGCGCCCGGCTGAAATCGGCTTGCGACGAGGTCCGCAGAACGCAGGTGGAATCCCTCAATCAGATCCTGCGCCGCCTGCGGACAAGCCCCGAAGACAAGGTACTGGACCTCCTTGCGGAAGGGTGCGCTTCCTTTACCCCGCAACTGGTGGTGCTGGTGTTTGAAAACGACCAGGCCCGATCGGTGTCGGGCGTCGGTCTCGCAGGCGGGGACGCGGAAACAGATGAACAGAAAGCGGAAATCGGCCCGATTGAGTTCCCGACGAATTCCGCGCCGGCGATCGTTTCCGCCATCGACAGCCGCGACCCCGTCGTCGCTCTGGGCGTCGCCGCCGAAATCTCCGCGGAACTGGCCGGAGCGTTCAGCCGGACCCTCGACCCGGCGGGCGATCCGAAGGCGTACCTTTTCCCTGTTGTGGCGCGTCATTCCGTTATGGCGATGCTCGTGGCATCCGGCGTCGAGTTGTCGGCGCCCATCGAGTTGTTGTGCGAAGCCGCGGGAATGCGCCTCGAAGCCGCACCGCGGCAGCCGGTTTCCACTCCGCGGCATGCCATCGAAATCGCCGCGGTACCGAATGGCGGACTGGTCCAGCTTGCGCCGGGAGTTCCCGCCAGCGAAACTTCGGGCCCGCGCGCCTGGGAGGAGCTGACTCCCGAAGATCAGAAACTTCATCTGCAGGCGCAGCGGATGGCGCGTGTGCGCGTTGCCGAGATGCGGCTCTACCACGAAAAGGACCTGCGCACGGGAGCCGCCGGCGGCGATATCTACGGCTCGCTTCGCGACCAGATCGACGACGCCCGCAATCAGTTTCTGCAAACTTTCCTCTCGAAGTCGCCCACCATGGTGGATTACCTTCATCTGGAAATTCTGCGCAGCCTCGCCCACGGCGACGACCGGCTTCTGGGCGAGGGCTATCCGGGGCCGATGGTCTGAGCTATGTCTCGCCTGTCCAGATCGGTTTCGGCCTGGTCTGCAGCGCTGGCCCTGCTTCTGACGGGCGGAGCACAGGCCGAGCCCGGTCCGATCGCGCCGGGACTGGCGGATCTCGGAAAAGGAATCAACGCCTACAATTCGCGCGATTTTTCCGGCGCTGTCTCGCATTTGCAAGCCGCCCGCAGCGTGACGGCTCTCTCCGACTACGTGACCTACCATCTGGCTTATGCCCAGGTGCTCACGGGCGACATTGACGGCGCGGTCGGCCTGCTGACGCAATATCGCGACCATCCGGTCGCATCTTCGCCGATGACGGGGAAGATCAGCCTGCTCTATGGCCGCGCGCTGCTCGACAAGCGGCTGCCGGATTCTTCCTCGAAGGCGCTGAACGTTCTTCAGGCGGACTACAAAATCCTGCCCCAACCCGATGGAGATTTCGCTCTCGGCCTCGCCTATGAAGCCCTGGGAGAGCAGCAGCAGGCCGCGGTCAGCTACGAGCGGGTCTACTATTCCTGGCCTGATACGGATCTTGCGGCGCAGTCCTGGACTGCGATGGAACGTCTGCGCATGACGCTCGGCAAGGATTTCCCCGAGCCGTCCCCGCAACAGCAGCTCGAGCGCTGTCAAAAATGGCTGGAGGCGAAGGAATACAGAAAAGCGCGCGAGGAGTATTCGGCGCTCGCCGGCAAACTCACGGGCGCGGAGAAGGACGACGCGCGAGTCGGAATCGGCGTCAGCGATTATCTTGGGGGACGGGCAGAGGCCGCGGTTCATTACCTGGCGGATTTGAACGTCGCTCGTCCGGAAGCCGACGCCGAGAGGCTTTATTACCTCACCGAAGCGGCGCGCAGAGCGGACAGGGATGTCGAGATGCTCGATGCCGTCCAGCAGCTCGGCCAGAAGTATCCGCAATCCCAGTGGCGGCTGAAAGCGCTGCAGTCGGCCGGGAACCGCTACCTGATTACCAACGAGCCGGATAAATATACGCCTCTTTTCAAAGCCGCTTACAATAGTTTTCCGCCCGACGACCGCACTGCCTATTGCCACTGGAAAGTCGCGTGGGACGCCTATCTGCACGACCGGCCGGAGCGTGTTCCTCTGCTCAGGGAACAGATCGAGCGTTATCCGGACGACAGCCGCGCCGCCACAGCGCTCTATTTTCTCGGGCGCGTGTCGGAAACGAACGGCGATTACAGCGCTGCCCGGGCGTATTACGACCGTCTCAATCTGGAATATCCGCATTATTTCTACGGCGTACTGGGCCGCCGGCGGATGCTGGTGAAGGGCGTTTCGAACGCGATGCCCGACGACAAGGTCATTGCCTGGCTCGACGGGATCGCCTGGACGGAGCGCCGCGATTTCTCCGACACCGAACCGAACTCCGCTACACAGCGGCGGATCGAGCGCGC
>CAZXCO010000885.1:0-4310 GCA_964639095.1 uncultured Solibacteraceae bacterium | reverse complement strand
GGGGAAACGGAGTTCGTCGAGCGGACATTCGCGCAGATGGGCGGGGGTGTCGTCGATATCGCCCGCTGCGAAGAGGAGTTTCTGGAGGCGCTCGAACTGGTGCGCGAGCCCGAGTTGAAGCGGCACGCGATCGGCGAGCAGTTTGTCCGGATCCAGGAACGCATCATCGAAACGCGCGGCCTGCTCGATGGCCACTGGATTCTCGGCCAGGGAACGATCTATCCGGATACGATCGAATCCGGAGGCGAGACGGGGGGCCGCGCCGCATCGAAGGCCTCCACCATCAAGACGCATCACAATCGTGTGCCGGGAATTCAGAAGCTGATGGAATCCGGCCGCATTGTGGAACCTCTCGCCGATTTTTACAAGGATGAAGTGCGCGCGATCGGAAGGCAGTTGGGCTTGCCTGCGGAGCTTCTCGAAAGGCATCCGTTTCCCGGCCCCGGCCTCGCGATTCGCTGTCTCTGTTCGGAAACCGAAGAACGGGTCCGGCGCGTTCCCGAAGGCTGGCTCATCCCCATCTGGTCGGTCGGCGTGCAGGGCGACTCTCGCAGCTATGCTCCGGTGCTCGCGATCGAGGCCTTCCCGTCGGAGTCGTCTCGCCTGCAGGACGAGGCGACAGAGGTCGTAAATCGCCGGGCCGACATTAACCGGGTGATCGCGCGGGTTTCCGCCCGCGAGCCGCTCGGGATGCACCGCGTATTCGCGAGCGCCATCACACACGGGCGCCTCGAACTGCTGCGGCGCGCAGACGCCATCGTGCGGGAGATGTCTCGCGAATCGGGCTTCGATGCAAGGGTCTGGCAGTTTCCCGTCATTCTGATTCCGGTGGGCGCCGGAGCGTGCCGCGATTCCGTGGTTCTGCGGCCGATTCAGTCGGTCGATGGCATGACCGCCGATTCCGTGCTCATGCCCGACGAACTGCTCTGTCGAATGTCGGAGCGGCTGATGGCGATTCCGGAAATCGCGGCGGTCTATTACGATCTGACCCACAAACCGCCGGGAACGATCGAGTGGGAATAAGCCGATTTTCCGGGACGCGGATTCGCCGGTGATACGCTTGTAGGAGCCCGCGTGTGCTTTTCATGACGTATCAGGATTTAATTACAATTGTTCTTTTCGTGGCGATGGTCCTCTGGTTTTCCGACGGCGGTCCCGGTACTCCGAAGAGAATCCATATTCCGATTCCCGGCCGGAACTGGCAGGGATAACCCTTAAAATCGAGTCATGGCTCTCCCGGAGTCTGATCTCGCCCCGCCGGGACAATTTCCCTATACGCGCGGCATCCACGAAACGATGTATCGCGGCCGTCTGTGGACGATGCGCCAGTTCTCGGGATTTTCCACCCCCGAGGAAACAAATCAGCGTTACCGCTACCTTCTCGAACAGGGCCAGACGGGACTTTCGGTCGCATTCGATCTGCCCACGTTGATGGGCTATGACGCCGATCATCCCCTGGCCGAGGGTGAAACGGGCAAGTGCGGCGCTCCTGTGTCTTCGCTTGCGGACATGGAGACGCTCTTCGAAGGCATACCGCTCGACCGCGTTTCGGTCTCCATGACGATCAACTCGCCCGCGGCGGTGATCTGGGCGATGTATCTGGCGGTCGCGGAGAAGCAGGGCGCCGATCTGTCGCAGCTTTCCGGAACGCTGCAAAACGACATCCTCAAGGAATACATCGCGCAGAAGGAATACATTTTCCCGCCCGCGCCGTCGATGCGGCTGGTCACCGATACGATCGAGTTTGCAACAAAGCGGACGCCGCGATTTCATCCGATTTCGATCAGCGGCTATCACATTCGCGAAGCCGGTTCGACGGCGCTGCAGGAACTTGCATTCACGCTGCGCGACGGGCTGGAATACATCGACCACGCGCTCGCGCGCGGTCTCGGAATCGACGATTTTGCGCCACGCCTGAGCTTCTTCTTCAACGCCCATAACAATTTTTTCGAGGAGATCGCGAAGTACCGGGCGGCCCGGACGCTTTGGGCGAAGCTGATGCGCGACCGCTATGGCGCGCGCGACGAGCGAAGCCTGAAGCTGCGCTTCCATGCGCAGACGGCCGGATGTTCGCTGACCTGGCAGCAGCCCTGGAACAACGTGGTGCGCACGTCGCTGCAGGCGATGGCGGCCGTGCTGGGCGGCGCGCAGTCCCTGCATACCAATTCGCTGGATGAGGCCTGGGCTCTGCCGAGCGAACATGCGGCGACGATCGCACTGCGAACCCAGCAGGTGATCGCATATGAAAGCGGCGTGACGGCGGCGCCCGATCCGCTGGGCGGCAGCCATCATCTCGAGCGGCTGACGCTCGATCTGGAAGCGGGCGCGCGCGATTACATTCGCCGCATCGACGAGATGGGTGGGATGATCGCAGCCATCGAGCGCGGATTTCCCCAGACGGAAATCGCCCACGCCAGCTACGAATACCAGCAGAGAGTCGAAAAGGGCGAGGCGATCGTGGTCGGGGTGAACCGCTACCGGACCGCGGAGGAGAAACCCCTCGAAACCCAGCTTATCGACCGCTCCGCGCAGGACCGCCAGACGGAAAAGCTGCGCGCGCTGCGGAAAACACGCGATAATGAAATTGTAGAGAGAAATCTCAACGTGCTCCGCCGCGCGGCGGCTTCGACTGCAAACGGCCGCAGCGGGCACAATCTGATGCTTCCATTGCTGGACGCCGTGCGGTCATATGCCACTCTGGGCGAGATCTGCGGGGCGCTGCGGGATGTTTTCGGAACATATGAAGAGCGTTTGAGCCTTTGAGATGAACACTCCCATTCGGGTGCTCGTAGCCAAACCCGGCCTTGACGGCCATGATCGCGGAGCGAGGATCATTGCACGCGCACTCCGCGACGCGGGCATGGAAGTCATTTATACTGGTTTGCGGCAGACCCCGGAAATGATTGTGAATGCCGCCCTGCAGGAGGATGTGCAGGTGATCGGGCTTTCAATCCTCTCCGGCGCGCACAATGCCATCGTGCCCCGCGTGCTGGAATTGTTGCGCGAGAAGGAAATGGCCGGCGTGAAAGTCATCGTCGGCGGCATTATTCCGGACGAAGATGCCCGCGAGCTGGAGAGGCAGGGAGTCGCTGCGGTATTTCAGCCTGGGGCATCGCTCGAAACCATCGTTTCGGTCGTCCGGCAGGCGGCTGAGCACTCGACGCAGCCCGCCGCAGAGTAAGAATCAGGGAAGGAGCGCGGCAAGTTGCACACTACGCGAAGGTGAACATGGAAAGGCACCTCAAAATCGCGGTCTTTATCGACTTCGACAACATAGAAATCGGCGTCAAATCGACGCTGCAGCGCGAGTTCGACGTTTCGATCGTTCTCGAGGCGCTCAAGGAGCGGGGAGAAATCATCACCAAGATCGCTTACGCGAACTGGGGGAAGCTGGAAAATTCCACCCGCCAGCTCTCCGAGTACGCAGTGCAGATGGTGCAGCGCGATCCGTCGCCGCGGGGCGACAAGAATGGCGCCGACATCAATCTGGCGCTGGATGCCCTCGAGCTGGCCTTCACGCACGATCACATCAACGCTTTCGCCATTATCAGCGGCGACAGCGACTTCATCGCGCTCGTCAACAAGCTGAAGCAGTACGACAAGACGGTCTTCGTCGTCGGCGGGAAGGCGTTCACGAGCACGATTCTGCAGAAGAACTGTCACGAGTTCATCAGCTACGAATCCATGCTCGAAGACACCCGTTCGCCGCGGGCGCAGCGCGAGCATCAGATCCAGGCGGCGCAGGATCGCGGCGCCGCGCCGCAGCAGATGCCGCGGGAGCAGCGCCAGCCTGGCGGCCAGCGACGTCCGCCGGCTCTCGATCTGGCGCAGTCGATGCCGCTGGTAGAGCGGGCGTTGCAGGTTCTGGAGCGCCGCGAAGTCCGGCCCCAGCTCGGGCTGCTGAAGTCCACCATGTTGCAACTGGATTCCAGCTTCAGCGAGCGGGCTTACGGCGCCGGGTCGTTTACGGATTTCATTGAACGGCTGCGCAAGGCGGACCTGATTCAGGTGACCGGCGGTGAAGGGCGCTATATGATCCAGCGCAAGCGCACCGGTGTGCCGGAGAAGACCGTGCGTCCGGAAGAAGCGCTGCCCGCCCTGCGGGACGTGCTGGAGAATCACCGGCTGGAAATGGAAGACGGCGTCACTGCCGACGAACTGGCCGCATGGGTTCAGGAAGAGGCGCCCGCCTTCGACTGGAAGCAGTATGGCTTCCAGGAGTTCAGCGAGTTTCTGAACTATGCGCAGGACAAGACGGTCGTTCGCATCGAGCCGGACGAGGAAACCCAGAGCCTGATGGTCTATCTGGG
>CAZXCO010000884.1:0-1841 GCA_964639095.1 uncultured Solibacteraceae bacterium | reverse complement strand
TCAGCCGGCGGGCCATCAGCAGAGCGGTGTCGTCATCCAGTTTTTTCAAAATCGTATTCGATTTGATGTTGATGGTTATCGGTTTCTTGCTTGCGAGATCGGTCCCTGTGATGGTTCCGGAAGCGGCATCGATCGACTTGATCTGGAGCGGCACGGTTCGGAACGACCCGGACATCACGTTTTCCAGCTTGATGTTGGTTACATCGGCGTTCTTCTGGCCGAGGACGCGCACCTGATCTCCGGCCTGGATCGCAGTCACACCGGCGGGGCTCGGCTCATACTTTGCGGACTCGGGGTTGTAGCGTTCGTATTCCACCGGGCCTGTGGCGTCGAGCGTCACTTCCTTCGCGGGGCCAAAGCCCGCGCGCATGGAGATCACGATCTGTTTCGCCGCGGCATCCACGGACTTCACGCTCCCGGCCACGCTCTGGGTCTGCCATTCTTCGGCGGTCCTCTTCTGCCGCTGCGCAAGATCGGTCTTCTTGCTGAAGTAAAGGAAGACGGCGGGGGAAGCAGTCAGATCGCCAGGCCGCAGCCGTGCGATGGCGCGGTCGCCGGGACCCAGTTCGGCCGCAGTCACGCGCTTCGCACTCTTCGTATCCTTTTCGCCGGCCGGAAGCAGCAGGAACTGCGTCCTGTCATCGAATTTGACCGTGGATTCCTCGCCCTTGTCGGTCTTCAGGGCGAATGTCTTTGCCGCCGTATCCACCTTCTCGACGGTCCCGATCACGCTGACATATCGGGGAGCAGGCGCCTGCGCAAAGGCGGGAGCCGCGGCCGTAAACATAGCAAGCAAAGCACAAGACGCCAGAGTACGCATATTCATCAGTATGGCGGGAAAGCCCGGTCCGGCGTAACCCTGAAGGCCCACCGGACAAGTAAAGAAAAGTAAGCGCCCCGGCCGGCGAAAGATGCGGGTACCATAACCACCCGACGTTTCCGCGCCGGAAAATGCGTGACGTCCCCTTGCATTTGGGGAATAACTGCGTCATAACATCATGGCAACGGAATTGCTTTCGAACAAAGAGCGCGGGCCGCTCCAGGCCGTCCGCGCCGGATGCTCGAGCTCCAGAAAGGAGTTTCGGTATGAAGCGTTTCCTGATTCTCATCTGCCTGGCCGGTCCCCTTGTTCTGCCAAGTGAGATGGCCGCGGCTGGCTTCCCCTGGTTCCACACGCGGCCGAAACCGGTCATTCTCGATCCAGCGCCTGCAACCACACAATCCGCGACCGAGACCAGAGTGAATTATCACGGTACGGAGGTATACCCGCGCTCCGGGCGGCTGTACTTCGAGGACGCCTACGACCGGCGCGTCCGGAAGGAGCAGCCGTCGAAATTTCATTTCGCGGACGTATTCTCGGGCGGCTGGATTTTCGGCTCAGTGCCGGCAAAAAGAGATCAACCGAAAGCCAAGTGAGCCGAATCACGGCCTTTGATTCCACGGCTGGGCGAGGTGACTCGCAGCACGGAATTTATTTCGCGAAGCGAAAGGCGCTGGCATCGACGACATCGCGGGACATGACAGATGCGGCGCTCGCAGCCTGAAGACGTTTGACGTCCTTTCTCAGACGCCTGGCTTCTTTCTTTCTGCCCAGCTTTTCTTCGACATCGGCGTAACAGTCCAGAGCTGTGCTTACGATGCTGTCGCGTTCCCCGGTGCTTCGAAAGATTGCATCCGCTTCCCGAAACAGCGGCTCGGCCTGCGCGAGTTGCCCGGTGGCGGAATAAAATTCCGCCAGGTTTGCCAGGCCCTCGGCTGTGTGCGGATCATTCGGGCCGTAGACTGCTTTCCATAGCCACAGCGACCGCGTAAAGTATGACTCCGACTGCGCCGGCTGTCCC
>CAZXCO010000883.1:0-1580 GCA_964639095.1 uncultured Solibacteraceae bacterium | reverse complement strand
TCTGGCGGATCGCGGAAGACAGTGCGCGGGACGCCGGCTCCGGCCGCGAAAGAGAGCCAGCCCTCCGACCTGCTGGCGCTTTCCCATCTCGCAGTCTCGGAAGTACCGCCGAACGACAGCCACATCGATGAGATCGCACTGGAGGTCGGTTCGGGGGCGTATCATCCGCCGGCGAGCGATATTGCGAAGCATCTGATCTCCGGCGCACTCTCCCGCAGCCCGCTATTGGACGGGAAGCGCTGAGAGAACGCGCGTCACGTAATTCACAGTTTCCGTGATCGGCGGTACTCCGCCCGCCTGATCCACTCTGGCCGGCCCCGCATTATAGGCGCTGAGCGCAAGGGTCAGATCCCCTCCGTAAAGATCGATCAACTGGCGCAGGAACCTGGCCCCTGCCGTCACGTTCTCGCGCGGATCGAACACATTTCCAACTCCCAGGTCGGCGGCCGTGCTCTGCATGAGCTGCATCAGCCCCATCGCGCCTTTGCCGGACACCGCACAGGGGCGAAAAGCGGACTCTTCGCGCATCACAGCCCGCAGCAGGTCCGGCGGCACGGATGCAGCGCTCGCCGCGGTTGTAACGAGCTCATCGACTTTTGAGGGGGCCAGAGGCGGACATTCTGCTCTTGGGGCAGGCAGTGGGGCTCCAGGCAGCACTGCTCCTGCCAACGGGGGCAGCAGGAAGAAGCCGCTGTGCGCGCTTTGCTCAGCTTTGGCCTGCGTGGGCGGCCTGCGCGCGGTGAGCGACGCCTTCATGGCTGCGATCGAAGCCTTCTGCCGCTCGACGGAGGCCTCCATGCGGGCGCGTGTATCCGCTGTCTGCGCCCCGGCCGGGCGGCCGGCGAAGAGAAAAATCGCAAGAAGCAAAATCAGCGGGAATTTACTCGAAAGTCCGGCCCTCGCGCCGATGTGGGAAAGCAAGGAAGGAGGAAACATGGGATTAGCGCCAGTAAATCGCATACACGCCGCGGCGTCTCGCGCATCGGACCGGCCTGACAGCGACCAGGCCGAAACGCTGCGTAAGGCGTTTGCAGGTGTTCGTGCGTTGAATGCACGGGGAATTTCCGACAGGGAATTTGCAATCGTGCGCGATCCGGAAAGCCACAGATTTGTCGTCCGTGTGATGGACCGCGCGACGGGCGAGGTGGTCGACCAGTTTCCTCCTGAGGACATTTTGAAGATGCTGTCGCAATTCGATCCGGCCAACCAGCCGGCCAGGGGGACATCCGAATGAACTGGAAGAGCGCCTATCTCGAGAGCAGAATCCTCTCCGCGAGTCCGCTCGAACTGGTGAGTATTTTGTACGAGCACGCCATTCTCGAAGTCGACGAGGCGAGGCGGAAGCTCGCAAGCGGCGATGTGGCGGGCCGATCCAGAAGCATTTCGAAGACGATCGCCATTATCAGCGAGCTCGAAGGGTCGCTGGATCGCGAGGCCGGCGGCGCAATCGCCGTCAATCTCGCGCGGCTGTATCGATACATGCGGGAGCGCCTGACCGCCGGCAATCTGCAGCAGGCCGACGGACCGCTCGCCGAAGTCAGCCGCCTCCTCGAATCGCTTGGCGAGGCGTGGCGCGCGGT
>CAZXCO010000882.1:0-3643 GCA_964639095.1 uncultured Solibacteraceae bacterium | reverse complement strand
GGGGGCTGTGTTAACAACCGCCCTGATGTTCCGCACCCTGGTCACCGGGGGCCCGGGACTGTCCTTCGAATTTCAGATCGCGGCATGGTTATGGTTCACCGCATTGTTCGCGAACTTCGCGGAAGCCATGGCGGAGGGCCGCGGCAAAGCGCAGGCCGACAGCCTTCGCCGCACAAAGACAAGCGCGGAAGCGAAAAAGCTGTCCGCGGGCGGCAGGGTCGAAGTGGTCGCGGCGTCATCGCTTCGCAAAGGCGACATCTGCCTCTGCGAACCGAACGATATTATTCCGGGCGATGGCGATGTGATCGAGGGTATCGCCAGCGTCGATGAATCGGTGATTACCGGCGAGAGCGCCCCCGTGATCCGGGAGTCCGGGGGTGACCGCAGCGCTGTAACCGGAGGCACCAAAGTGCTTTCCGATTACATCAAGGTCCAGATCACGTCGAATCCGGGCGAGACTTTTCTCGACCGCATGATCGCTCTGGTTGAAGGCGCGCAGAGGCAGAAGACGCCGAACGAGATCGCGCTCAACATCATGATCGCCGGCCTGACAGTCATCTTTCTCCTCGCCGTGGTCACGCTGGCCCCCTTCGCGCAATACAGTGTGAACGCCGCGAAGGCCGGCTCCGTCCCGAGCGTCGTCGTCCTCATATCGCTGCTGGTGTGTCTGATCCCGACGACAATCGGCGGTCTTCTTTCCGCTATCGGCATCGCGGGTATGGATCGCGTCATGCAGCACAACGTGCTCGCCATGAGCGGAAAGGCGGTCGAGGCGGCCGGCGACGTCAACACGCTCCTGCTCGACAAGACGGGCACGATCACGCTGGGCAACCGGCAGGCCGTGGAGTTTACCCCCGCCGACGGCGTTCGCGAAGCGGATCTGGCGGACGCCGCGCAGCTATCGAGTCTGGCGGATGAAACACCCGAGGGCCGCAGCATCGTCGTGCTGGCCAAGGAGAAGTATGGGCTTCGCGGGCGCGAAATCGCCGCACATCAGGCGGAATTCATTCCTTTCACCGCGCAGACGCGTATGAGCGGATTGAACTATGAAGGCCGCGCGATCCGCAAGGGGGCGGTGGAATCGATTCGCGAACACATCACAAGCCTCGGCGGCCGGTTTCCGCGGAAAATCGCGGACGCCGCCGACGCCATCTCCCGGACCGGCGGCACGCCGCTCGTCGTATCGGATAACGAGCACGTTCTCGGCGTGATTCATCTGAAGGACATCGTGAAGGGCGGCATGCGGGAGCGCTTTGCGCAGATGCGCGTGATGGGCATTCGGACCGTGATGATCACCGGCGATAACCCCCTGACCGCGGCCGCCATTGCTTCGGAAGCGGGCGTCGACGATTTCCTGGCTCAGGCCACGCCCCGCGACAAGCTGGAGCTGATCAAGCGCGAGCAGGCGGGCGGGCGTCTGGTGGCGATGACCGGCGACGGCACCAACGACGCTCCGGCGCTCGCGCAGGCCGATGTCGGGGTGGCGATGAACACCGGCACCATGGCCGCGAAAGAGGCGGGAAACATGGTGGACCTCGACAGCAACCCGACGAAGCTGATCGAAATCGTCGCCATCGGCAAACAACTGCTGATCACGCGCGGCTCGCTCACCACCTTCTCCATCGCCAACGATGTGGCGAAATACTTCGCCATCATTCCGGCCATGTTCGCGGTCACGTATCCGCCGCTGAACCGGTTGAACATCATGGGCCTGCATACGCCGGAGAGCGCCATCCTGGCGGCCGTGATCTTTAACGCCCTCATCATCATTGCGCTCGTGCCTCTGGCGCTGCGTGGCGTGAAATACCGCGCCCTCTCGGCGGGCGCGCTGCTGCGGCGCAACCTGCTGATCTACGGGCTCGGCGGAATCATCGCGCCGTTCCCGGGCATCTGGGCCATCGACCGGCTGCTCGGACTGCTGCACCTTGCGTAAGGAGATATGGACATGCTCAAAGAGCTAAAGCCCGCCATCCTGATCACGTTCGCACTGACGATTCTCACCGGAATCCTGTACCCGCTCGCGGTGACGGGCGTGGCCCAGACAATCTTTCGCCGCCAGGCCGATGGCAGTCTCATCGAGCGAAACGGCAGGGTCATCGGATCCGGGTTGATCGGCCAGAACTTCACGCGGCCGGAGTGCTTTCACCCGCGGCCCTCGCAGAACTCATACGACGCGGCGAATTCGGGCGGAAGCAATCTCGGGCCCACGAACCAGGCGCTCGCCGATCGCCTGAAAAAAGGCGCCGCGCAGTTCCGGAAGGACAACCCGGACTATACCGGGCCGATTCCGGCGGACGCTATCACCGCGTCCGGCAGCGGTCTCGATCCGGAGATCAGTCCGGCGAACGCGCTGGCGCAGGCGCCGCGTGTGGCGAAAGCCCGCGGGGTTTCCCCCGGCACGATACGGAATTTCATCCAGACCAACACACAGGGGAGGGAACTGGGCGTGCTCGGCGAGCCCCGCGTGAACGTGCTGAACCTGAATCTCATGCTCGATCAGGCGTATCCGAAGCACTAGTGAATCATCTCGGTGATTACGTAACCATTTGATTGTTTGGAACGCCTGGGCTTGTATGAGAGCCTGTCAGGCAGTGATCGAGTTGAGCGGTGAAGAGCGGGAGGAGTTGACGCGATGGTCGGCTTCACGAACCCTTCCGGCAGGAGACGTATTCAAAGCGCGGCTGATACTGGCTCTGGCGGCTGGAGTCAGCTACAGCCGGATTGAGGCAGATCTCAACACCTCGCGGCCAACAATCGCGCGTTGGAAGGGCCGCTTTGAAAAGGACAGGATCAGAGGCCTGGAAGCGCGGCATAAGGGAAGCCGGCCTCGCAAGGCGACGCCGGCCGTGCAGGCTCGATTATTGCGCAAGACGCAAAGCAAGCCCACCGATGGAAGCACGCAATGGACCTGCAGCAAGATGGCCGACGCCACCGGCCTCAGCCGCTCGACCGTACAGCGCATCTGGGCGAAGACCGGGCTGAAGCCTCACCGGCTCGACCGCTACATGGCGAGCAACGATCCTCAGTTTGAGGAGAAGGCGGCCGATATCATCGGCCTGTACCTGAACCCTCCGCAGCACGCAGCGGTGTTCTGCGTGGATGAGAAAACTGCGATTCAGGCCCTGGACCGGTTGGACCCCGTGTTGCCACTTTCGCCAGGGCGCGCCGAGCGGCACGGGTTTGAATACCACCGGCACGGCACACTTTCACTTTACGCGGCTTTGGACGTACAAACCGGCAAGGTCCAGGGCAAGACAGCCAGACGTCATACCAGCGAAGATTTCGTCAGCTTTCTGTCCGAGGTGGTGGAACGGAATCCAGCGCCGCGCGAGATTCACATCGTGCTCGACAATCTGTCAGCCCACAAGACTCAGACGGTGAAAGATTTTCTCGCGGCCAATCCGCGAGTCCGATTCCACTTCACCCCTACGTATTCCTCGTGGCTCAATCAGGTCGAAATCTGGTTTGCCCGCATCCAGCGCGACGTGATCTCACGCGGCGTTTTCACTTCGGTCTCCGATCTCTCCAGAAAACTCATGAAGTATATCCGCGTCTACGCCAAACAGGCGAAGCCATTTCGCTGGACCTATTCCGATCCCACTCGCCGCATCAAGGTTACGGAATCATCGAGATGAGTCACTAG
>CAZXCO010000881.1:0-4125 GCA_964639095.1 uncultured Solibacteraceae bacterium | reverse complement strand
ATCCGATCCAGTCCCAAGCAACGATAGTGCCAATTCACCCGGTTTCGGGGCCAGAGGCGATTGATTCCCATGATTTCCAGCACCAAAGCCGCTGGTACCGGCAGGCTCCGGGCCATAAAACCGGTCTGAGGCGCGCCGTCTTCACCAATCAGAAGCCCGCCCACTGCGCCCGTTTCAGGCCTTTCGAGACAAGTCGCCATGACATCCAGTCCGCGCACCAGATGCGCATCGGGATTAAGGGAAAGGATCAGCGGCGCCGCCGTGGCTCGGACGCCCTGGTTGACGGCGGCTGCGAAACCCGCGTTCGCAGGGTTGGCGATCAGGCGCACACCGCGCGAGACAACTTCGTCGCGCGTATTGTCCGCCGACGCATTGTCGATGACCACGATCTCCGTTTCCACCTCGGCATGGCGGACAATGGCGTCGAGGCAGGCGCCGATTTCGGCGCCGGAGTTCCACGTGACGATCACGATTGCGACACGAGCCATGTGTCAATACGCCGCAGGCATCATACTTCAGAAACCAGTCTGAAATACCAGCGCCAGTAAGGGTCCGTCGTCGCGCGGCGCCGCATCTCGCTTTCCGACGCTTCGAGGAATGCGCGCAGCCGGGGGGAAGGCGGAGCCTCCAGCCGGAAGCCGGCAAGGCCTTCGATTTTTCCGGCAACCCAGGACAGACCCCTGCCATGCCGGAGCGCGACCAGTCCCCACAGCAACTGGCCGGCGACGATCGGCCAGAAACAGGAGCGAAACAGGGCCCGGTCATAGTGGCGCGCAATCAGAAGCAACTGATTGCGTGCGATGAGACGCACCACCTGCGGATTCCAGCGGCCGAGCGTCGCGCTGCCGTGATGATAAGCGATCGCGTCCGGGACATAGGCGCCGGCCAATCCCTCACGCATGCACCGAAGCCCGAGGTCTACGTCTTCGAGATACGATCCATAGCGTTCATCGAATCCGCCGAGCCGTTCGAGGATGTCGCGGCGGAAGACACAGGCGGTGCCGGAAGTGATCGCGACAGTTGAAGGCAGCCGGCCTTCCGAAGCGGGGGCCCCGTGGCCCGCGCGCCAGGCGCAGGCCGCCCGGCTGACGAGGTCGTAGGTGCCGTCGATGACGTCGCGCCTGGCTGCGTCCAGAATCATTCCCGTCGCAAAGGCGGATTCTCCTACGCCGCCAGCCAATCGATCGAGCCAGCAGGCATCCAGTTCGACATCGCTGTTGAGGATCGCGACCCATTCGGTGGCGGCGGCCTGCCAGCCGCGATTCACCGCCCGCGCGAAGCCGGCATTCTCCCCCATGCGGATCACACGGTATCCTCGCGACTCGGCGAGATCCGCCGCGCCGTCGATCGAGGCGTTATCGATCACGACGACTTCGGTGAAGCGAAGAGTCTGCCGCCCGATGGAATCGAGAAGGCGCTCCAGCATGTCCGCGCGATTGTGGACAGGAATGACCGCGGTGAACACTGTAAACTGATTTTAAGCGCACAGGGCGCAAAGCCCTTTCCGAAACTGAAAAGACATGAAAAAACTCGCCCTCCTGGTCCTGTTCGCAGCGCTGGCATCCGCTGCTCAATATGAAGGACCGAAGAAGGTCTACATCCTTCCGATGGCGGGTGGACTCGACCAGTACCTGGCCCAGTGGCTCACCAAAGACCAGGCACTGGAGGTCACGGCCGACCCCAAAGCCGCGGAAGTCATCATGACGGACCACCTGGGCGAATCGTTCGAGCAGAAGCTGAAGGAGATCCGCCCGGCCGACGACAAGAAGAAAGCGGATGACAACGCGCCCAATGCATTTCGTGCGACCAGACCGCGCGGCACGATTTTTCTGGTGGATGCGAAATCGCGCACGGTGCTCTGGTCCGATTATGAAAAGCCCCGCTCAACCTCCGATCGCGACCTGAACCGTGCGGCGGAAAAGATCGCCAAAGCGCTTTCAGCCAAGTGAAGACCGCTTGCGGACGATTGCGCCCGCCAGCATCTCCGCAAACCCGACGGCGCCGATGCCGATGAGGGCGTGAATGACCTCGATGATCCAGTGGCTTCCGCCAGTGAGCCATTGAGTCTGCCTCGTCCCGACATAGACGAGGACGGCCGCCCAGACCAGCCCCGCGACGGCCGCCGGGACCCGGACCCGCGTGGACAGGGCCATTACCGACAGAATCGCCAGCATAGCCGCCACGATGCCTCCGAGCGCCATGTGCAGGCGAATGGCAGGAAAAAGGGAAAGAGCGAGTCCGATCACAAGCGCGGCAATGCCTGCGATCCGTGTGATCCATCGAAAAAGGTTCATCATATGGCGATTATTTGCGTCCTCTCTTCTGTTGAGCGATCTCGCGATACTTTTCGACCAGACGTTGCGTAACGACGCCCGAATCCCAGTTTGTTTCCACTTCTTTTCGCGCACGCGCGGCCATTTCGCCGGCCGGCTGACAGTTCTCCAGAAGATAGATGACCTTTTCGGCGAAGGCGTCCGGCTCGTCGGCAAGCGCACAAAATTCCCCGTCCACGCGCGCCAGCCCTTCCGCGCCCAGTGAAGTCGAAACGACCGGAATGCCCATGGCAAAGGCTTCCAGCAGTTTGACCCGGACCCCCGAACCGCTGCGGATCGGGCATACAAAGAGCGTGCAGGACGAGAACAGCGGCTGGATATCCTCGACGAAACCGAGCCATTCGATGGCGTTCGCAGGATCCGGAAACGTGTGGCGCGGCGGCGGGTCCGAGCCCGCGACGAGGAGGCGCGCCTGAGGGATTTTTTCGACAATCCGCGGCAGCACGAAACGGGCAAACCATTCGAGCGCCACCTGGTTCGGGGTGTGGCGGAAGCTGCCGAGAAACAGCATGGTAAAGGGCAGGCGCGGACCTCCCGGAAAGGAATACGCACGCGTATCGATTCCCGCCCGCATCCCGTAATCGATTCGGGAAGCCAGCGAGGGCCGGAAGCTTTCGAGATACTTCTTGTTCTCGAGCGTGCAGACCTGAATATGGTCGCAGGAAGGCAGCATGCGCAGTTCGAAGCGGATCGCCCGCAGATATTCGAAACGCGCCTTCAGCCGTTCGACCGGGCTGCGCAGGAACGGCAAAGAGCTCCCGACCGACTGGAAGTAGACATCATGCTCGAACAGAGCGCAGACGAGGCGGTCGAAACGCCGCGCATACTGACCGAGCGCCGTGTACTCGAGCTGAATAACGTCGATGCCGTGAAGCAGCGTCTGGCGCTGGATGAGCCATTCGACTTCGGGCTTCTGGAATTCGTGGACCGCGTGCGGCGTGATCGAAGCAAGATGCGGATCGCGGTCCGCGGTGCGGACATGAAACTCGACCGTCCTGCACCAGGCGAACAATTCCTCGTTGGCCGCGCGCTGGTGCGCATAGTCGAGCATCACAATCGCGTGCACTTCGCACCAGCGCGAGAGTTCGCGGAGCGTGGAGTACATGAAGAGCGCTCCGCCATGCACCGGCGGGCAGATGGGGTAGGGCGACACGAAGAGCACGCGCGGGCGCAGCGGCGTGACCGGCAACGGTGAAAACCGGTCGTGGAAGTAAGCCGGCCGGCTGCGCCGGAAAGCCTCGGCATCGTCGATTACGGCGAGCCCGCGCGCCATCCAGCGCGACCGCCGTGCGCGCGGAATATGCCCCAAGGCCCGGAAGATGCCGCGCGCGCTCGTGCGTGTGGGCGAATATCCGGACCACGCGGTCATGATGGCGCCAGCGAAGGAGAAAAAGAAGTGCCCGGCCAGCCGCCCCCACGCATGGGTGTTTTTCCAGCAGAAGAGCAGAAAATTCTTCTGCAGAATCGACTGAATATACTCCGGCGTGAAGCGTTTGCCGATGGTGCCGCGGTGTTCATGGTGCACGACGCTCAGAGGCTGATAAAGGACCTTCCAGCCGCGCTTCCACGCGAGGAATCCCAGATCCGTGTCTTCGAGGTAGAAGGGGGCGAGAAGCGGATCGAAGCCGCCGAGCTCGAAAAATTTCCGCCGGTCGAAGGCGCAGGAGCCACCGCCGCCATAAAAGCAGGGGAAAAGGCGATCGACAGCCGGGTCCTCGCGATGGCTGACGCGCAGCCCGCCATCCTGCCACCAGCCCTCCGTCAGGCCGGTTTCCTCGCGGCGTTTCGCCGG
>CAZXCO010000880.1:0-3085 GCA_964639095.1 uncultured Solibacteraceae bacterium | reverse complement strand
TGCACCCCGTGCACGCGGTGCTGGACGACTCGGCGTTCGAAGTGGAGGGCGCGATCGAGCGAAACGCGCTGGAGAGTCACAAGGAAATCGCGCTCCAGGCGAGCACGAAGAGCACCGACCTTCAGGATTTTCTGCGCCTCGCAATGAAAGGGCCGCGGCCGCCCATGACCGGCAAAATCGGCTTTCACACCACAGTGAAGATTCCGCCGGGAGAGACTCCCGTGGTGGAGCGGCTGCAGCTGAACGGCAAGTTCACTCTCCGTGACGTGAAATTCACCAGTCCCGACATTCAGGGAAAGATCGCCAGTCTGAGCCATCGCGCCCAGGGTGACCCGAAGGACAAGGATACGGCCGGCATCAGCGCGCAGTTCGAAGGGCAGTTCCGCATGCGCGACGCACGCCTGACGCTTCCTATGCTGATGTTCGAGGTGCCCGGTGCGCATGTCACCCTGGATGGGCAATATGCGCTGAAGAGCGGCGATCTCGATTTCAAGGGAACCGCCGCCATGGACGCTACCGTATCGCAGATGACGACCGGGGTGAAACACATTTTTCTCAAGCCGCTGGATCCCCTGTTCAAGCGGGACGGGGCGGGCGCCGTTCTGCCCATCCGCATTACGGGGACGGTGGGAAGCCCGTCGTTCAAGCTGGATATCGGTAGCGCACTGACAAGAAGCGATCCGAAGTAACCGCAGGGCGAGGCGAATTCAGTCGCCCGCTTGTTTCCGGGCGTCGAGCAGTTCGTTCACTCGCTCCGCGGCCAACCCGCTTTGCTCCCGCGCGACCTCCCGCACGGTCCGGCTCGTCAGATAAGCGTTCTTCACCAGCGTTGCGGCGGTGTCGTAGCCGATCTCGGGCGCGAGAGCCGTCCCCATCGCGAGCGATTGCTCGACAAAACTGAGGGCGCGCTCGCGATCGGCCTCCAGCCCTGAGACCAGACGGTGCTCGAAATTGCGGGAGCCGGCGGCGAGCAGTCCGATGGATTCGAGGATGTCCCAGGCCATCAGCGGCATCATGACGTTGAGTTCGAAATTGCCTGCCGCGCCGCACCAGGCGATGGCGGCGTCATATCCGATCACCTGAGCGCAGACCATCAGGAGGCTTTCGGCGATCACCGGATTCACCTTCCCCGGCATCATGCTGGAGCCCGGCTGGACCGCGGGGATCCGGATCTCTCCCAGACCGCAGCGGGGGCCGGAGCCCAGCCAGCGGATATCGTTGGCGATCTTGGTGAGTGCGACTGCTGTGCTGCGGAGCGCGCCGCTGAGAGACACCACCGCGTCCCGCGCCGCCTGGGCCTCGAAGTGATTCTTTGCTTCCACGAACGGCAATCCCGTAATGCGCGCGATTTCGGCGATGGTTTCGGCGGCAAAGCCGGCCGGCGCATTGAGCCCCGTGCCCACAGCCGTGCCTCCGAGAGGCAGTTGATAAAGTTCCTCGACAGCGCGCGCGACGCGCCCGATTGCGTTTTTCATCTGCTGGGCGTAGCCGCTGAATTCCTGGCCGAGGCGCATCGGGACGGCGTCCTGCATGTGCGTGCGGCCGATTTTGATCACCTCGTGGAATTCGCGCGATTTCCGGCTGAGCTCGCGTTCGAGCAGATCGAGCGCATTCAGCAGCCTGTGCGTGGCGGTCTCGGCGGCGGCGACGTGCAGCGCGGAAGGAAATACGTCGTTGCTCGACTGCCCCCGGTTCACTTCGTCGTTCGGATGCACGCCGGCAAGGTGCGCAATGACCTCGTTGGCGTTCATGTTGGTCGAGGTGCCGCTGCCGGTCTGAAAAATGTCCACGACGAACTGGGCGTCATGGCGGCCGTCGGCAACCTCCATTGCGGCCCGCTCGATGGCGGCGGCCCGCCCGGGGTCGACCCACCCGTGGCGTCCGTTGACGCACGCGGCGGCGGCTTTGACGAGCCCCAGGGCGCGGATGAAGGCGCGCTGCGGCCGCAGCGAACTGATCGGGAAATTCTCGATCGCGCGGGCCGTCTGCGCCCCGTAGAGCGCGTCGCCGGGAACGGCCATCGCGCCCATAGTGTCGTGTTCGATCCGGGGTTCGTGTGCCGAGGTCATGAGCGTGCTCTCCTGTAATTGAGAGTATGCACGCCAATCGCCTGATTCAAGAGAAGAGCCCTTATCTCCAGCAGCACGCGCACAACCCGGTCGACTGGTATCCGTGGGGCGAGGAAGCGTTCGAAAAGGCACGCCGCGAGGATAAGCCGATTTTTCTCTCGATCGGCTACTCGACCTGCCACTGGTGCCACGTGATGGAGCGGGAATCGTTCGAGAACGAGGAAACCGCGGCGCTGATGAACCGGTGGTTCGTGTCCATCAAAGTGGACCGCGAAGAGCGGCCGGATATCGACCGCATTTACATGAATTACGTTCAGGCTACGACTGGCGGCGGGGGATGGCCGATGTCGGTCTGGCTGACGCCGGACCTCAAGCCCTTCGTGGGCGGGACCTACTTTCCACCCGACAACCGGTACGGCCGGGCAGGCTTCCCCGTAATCCTGGAACGCATCGCGCAGGCCTGGCAGGATGACCGGCAGAAAATTGTGGCTTCGAGCGCCGATGTGATGAGGCAACTGCGGGAGCAGGCGGAGAGTGCCGCGGGCGGTCCCGATCGCGTCGACGCGTCGGTTCCCGACACGGCATTCAACCAGTTTCGCCGCGCCTTCGATACGAGGCTCGGCGGCTTCGGGGCGGCGCCGAAGTTTCCCCGGCCGTCTATCCATAATTTCCTGCTGCGCTACTGGAAGCGAACGGGGCGCGACGAGGCGCGCGACATGGCGGTCGAGACGCTGCTCGCCATGGAAAAAGGCGGGATGCACGATCAACTGGGCGGCGGATTTCATCGCTACTCCGTGGATGAGTACTGGTTTGTACCGCATTTCGAGAAGATGCTGTACGATCAGGCGCAGCTTGCGGTCTCCTTCCTCGAGGCCTTCCAGATCACGGGCGACGCCACCCTCGCCCGGGCCGCGCGCCGCACGCTGGACTACGTGATGCGCGACATGACAGCGCCCGAGGGCGGGTTCTACTCGGCGGAAGACGCAGACAGCGCCCGCGATGAGGCGCGGCCGGCC
>CAZXCO010000879.1:0-4564 GCA_964639095.1 uncultured Solibacteraceae bacterium | reverse complement strand
GGTGAGGTTGAACAGATGCCGCCGGTCGAGCCCTTGTGCGCCGCCGGAGAGTGTCGGCGTCTGGCAGTTGCCGCGATCGAAACGGCGGTTATTGGGATCGAGCAAGCCGGCCTGCGCGCCTCCGACGCTCGATGCCTGCGTGATATCGCCGATGCAATGCGACCAGGTGTAATTGGCGTCGATATTGAGATTGCTGCCAAGGCGTGTTTTCGTGGAGAGCAGAAGCCCGTTGTAACTCACGGTGCCCCCGGAATCGAACTGGTCCACGGGGCCGTAAAATTTCCCGAGCGCCGGATCCGTCTGGCTGATAACGCGGCGCAGCTGGAGATTCGCGGTGCAGTTCTGTGTCGTCGACGTGGACGGACAACTCGAGACCAGCGGCGCTCCGGGAATCAGGGTCCCCGGATTCAACTGGTAGCTCACCCAGAGATGCGCGGTCTGAGTGCCGATGTATGTCGCGGAGACTACCCAGTTTTGCGCGATCTGGCGCTCTACCCCGAAATTCCAGCTGTAGACGGTGGTCGCCTTCAGGTCCGGCTGGACCGCCACATAGGTGCCGGCTGGCGTCAAGGGAGCGCTGGCGCTGAACGCCACGCGGAAAAAGTTGCCGCCCGGCTGGTTGGCGAAGGGAGTCGCAAAAGGCTCCGGTCCATTGACCGTGATCTGATCGCCGAAAGGCGGAGCGGTGGCTTCGGTCGAGTAGAGCATCACGTTCGGAAAATCGTACGAGATACCGAAAGACGCCCGGATCGAGGTCTTGCCGTCGCCGTTCGGGTCGAAGGCGAGACCGACGCGCGGAGCGAACTGGTCATACCGGTTTCTGATGCCGGCATTCCCCTCGAAGCCCGGGTCGCCTGGGTAATACAGACCGGCGGGTGCGCCGGTGAACGTCCGGCTCGTGATCCCCTGCTGCAGGCGGGCCATGCTGAACGTGTAAATCGCCCCGTTATTCACCTGCTGCGGAAGGAACGGCTCCCAGCGCAATCCCAGATTCGCCGTCAGACGGCGGCCCAGCTTCCACTTGTCCTGCGCATAGAGTCCGAAGTACCACTTGTGGACGAACAGGGTGTTCGGCACGCCCTGCAGAAAGCTGTCGAGTTGCCCGGAAACGAAATCCGAAAGGCCCGAGCCCGTGGCCAGACCGTTGAAGGTAAAACTGCCCGCCGAATAAACGTTGGCATTCGAGCTCGAGACGTAGTGAAATCCGCTGAAGCCGAAGCCGAACTGGTGTGAGCCCTTGATCCAGCTCACATCGTCGCTCGCCGAGAAGATGGTCGGGATGAAGGACGCCTGGATGGCCGTGCCGATGCCGATGGCGGGCCCGCCGGTGACGTTCACGACGGTCTGGTGCGGAATATAGCAGGTCATCTGAACGCCCAGATCGCAGCCGGAAAAGTAGTCCGAGTTGAAGCGGTGGACCCCCACGCGGTTGAAAGCGAAGGCGAACTGGTTGATCACGTTCGGGCTGAACAGGTAGGTGTCGCCCAGAGTGGCCGAATTCGCCAGATCGTCGAGACCGCCCGATGTGGAGGCGAGCAGATTCTGCGAAATGCCGTAGGAGGAGGGCTGGTAGAACGTGGTCGCCAGATAGCGGCCGAAGATGGAATGCTTCTGGCTGAGCTGATAATCCACGCGCCCGACGACCTGATATTCATTGCTCTGGAGAATGGCGCCGTAGGTGGTTCGCCCGCAGGGATCGGCAGGATCGTTCGCCGGGGGCAGCAGTTTGGCGATCTGCAGGGCCTGGGGGCTGACCAGCGAAACAGGAATCCTGTTGTTCACGAAGACACCGGTCAGATTTTTGCCCCCGTTACAGGAGGCGACCCAGCTCGAAAAATCCCCCTGGAGTTCCTGCGCCGTGGGGACGAAGCTTGTCGATGAGCCGGGGTCGGACCGCGTTCGCGTGCCCTGATAGCCGACGAAGTAGAAGAGTTTGTCTTTGACGATCGGACCGCCCAGCGTGCCGCCAAACTGGTTGCGCTTCAGCGTGTCGCGGGCGCGGGCGAAAAAATTGCGGGCGTTCAGGTCGCCATTGCGGAGAAATTCGAACAGGTCGCCGTGCAGCGAGTTGGTTCCGGAGCGCGTCACGGCATTCACCGCCGCCGCGGAATGAAGCCCGTTCTGCGCCGTCAGCGTGCTGGTCTCGAGCTTGAACTCCTGCAAAGCGTCGGGAAACGGGAAAGGCAGATTCGTGGCGTCGAAGGGATTGTTATAGACGGTGCCGTCGAGGACATAGGAAACGCCGGAGAGCGAGCCGCCCGCAACCGCGATATTCTGCCCGCCGTGCATGCCCGCGGTGCCGTTCACGCCCGCCGGAACGGAGGCGCCGGCAAGCTGGATCAGGTCCGTCGCCTGGCGGCCGTTCAGGGGGAGATCGAGAATGCGCTGGCTTTCGATGACGGTCCCCACACTGGTGTTCTGCGTTTCCACCTGGGTGGCGTTGGCTTCGACCTGGACCTGCTCGGAGATCGCCCCGACCTTTAATTGAATATCGAGCGTCGGATTGCTGGCCACCTGGAGAATAAAGCCGGTCTGCACGAAAGTGGCGAAACCTGATTTGGAAACCTCGATGCGATACGGGCCGATCGGAAGGTTCGGCAGCACGTAGCCGCCGTCCGCTCCCGTGGTAACAGTGCGGGACTGGCCAGTGTCAGTCTCGGTCGCCTTGACCTCTGCTCCGGGCACAGCGGAACCGGATGCATCCTGGACAGTACCCTGGATCTGTGATGTTGCCTGAGCAAACAGGGCTGCGCAGGAAAGTGCAAAAAGAAGCAGGATGCGCATGATGGCTGAACTCCCCCTATCCGTTTGGTAGCCGAAGTATATAGGACCGGCGAAGCGGGAGTCAACGGAACGCGGGATTACGCGCACATCTGCGCAAATTGCGTTGCAGCCTCAGTTTGCGGAGTTGCCGCCGGTTCCCCAGGCCTGCTTGACCTGGGCGCGAACGAACTCGAGATCCTTCGACATCGAGCCGACCTCATCCTTCGCGTTGTATTCACGGTGCAGGGAAAGCGGGCCGGCAAACCGGGCTTCGGCGAGGATGCGGAAGAAGGCTGCCCAGTCCACCATGCCCTGGCCCAGCGGGCACATCTGCATCGTCCACGCGTTGCCGCTCTTCACCCACGTGAAATCCTGAACGGCGACCGCCTTCAGCCGCGGGAGCGCGAGCCGGAGGGCGATTTCCCATCCCGATGCACCCCCTTCCGCAGTGGCCTGCGACGGATCGAAGTAGTAGCCGATCCAGGCGGGATCCATGTCGTTGAGGATCGCCTGGGCATCCCAAAGCGCTTCCCCGACATAATTCCCGGCCCGATTGGGAAACATGGCGACCATCTGATAGGTGCGGCCGAGCGCGACCAGACTGGTAAGATCCGCGCGAACCTGCGCGAGCCGGCGCGGAATATCGGGAGGGCCTCCCTTCGAATACGGCCAGAAGCCCAGTCGGTAGAGGTGGACCTGGGTGTGTCCGGTGATGGCGAGGATCGGGTAGGCGGTCGGATCGCTGGTCGAAGTAATGGTGGTGGTGATCATCGGCACTTCGATGCCGGCTCCGCGGACGCTCTCAAAGGCCCTCACCAGGTCGACATTGGTGATGTGGGGATTGACGTGGCCGCCCTCCATGACGGTGAGGTCGACGCCATCATAGCCGATCTGCTGCGCGATCGAGCCCAGTTCCGCATAGGGGACCTTGATCAGGTTCTGGGAATAGGCGCAGATCATGGGGGTGGTGCGGGCCGCCTGGGTTGCTCCGGGCTTTGGACCGCCATCCTTTTCGGCCGCGGCCTGCGGACGGGCATCCCGCGCGAGAAGCGCCGAAGCCCCCAGCGCCGCAAGGGCGTGGCGTCTGGTCACGAAAGGCCTCGTGGCGACGGGAGCGCCGTTCGTGAGAGGATGTGAGTCATCACCCTGATTGTAACGTTCCGGTGAGGCATGAATTTTCCGGAAGGCGGCCCTTTGAAGCTCAAAAGCATAATGCGACGCAAAGGCCTGCCGCGCGGGCTGGAAACCGCAATTCAGTTTGCCCTGTTCGGGATTCTGCTTTGGGCCACAGCCTGGCTGTGCATACTGCTGGGCTCAAATCGCGCCACAGCGGCCATGATGCTGCTGCTCGAAGTGCTGGCCATCGCCACGGTGGGCAACTGGGTTCTGGCCTTCCTTTCCTCGACGCTTGCCAGCTTTGCGTTCAGCTTTTTCTTTGTGGACGGCGCCGGCAGTTTCCGTGTCACCACGACGCAGGGCGCTGTCAGCTTTGCGGCGATGGTGCTGACGGCGTTTACCGGAAGCCGCCTGGCAATCCGCGCGCAACATCGCGCCGAGGAAGCGAATCGCCGCCGGGAGGAGATGGAGCGGCTGAACCGGCTGGGCCGTGCGCTGCTCTCGACCAGCCATCTGGCGGAAACGGCGGATCAGGCGGTGCGGAAGGTCGTGGAACTGTTCGCTCTGCAGGGGGCGGTCCTGCGGGTCACCGACGTTCCGCAGGCTTTCGAACACGGGCAGACGCGCGAGGGGCGCGTTTCGATCATTCCGCTCCGGGGGGAGCGCAGCGGTGACGTCCTGGAGC
>CAZXCO010000878.1:0-1761 GCA_964639095.1 uncultured Solibacteraceae bacterium | reverse complement strand
GCATTGTCACGGCTGTCCCGCGACGGTAAGTTCGACGCGAAAAAAGCGGCGAAGGCGCTGGGAGAACTGGGGATCAATCCCGAAAAGGTGGATTCGGCGATCGCTTAAATCGAGCGGCGCCACAGGATAGGGCTGGCGCTCTGTCCTGTGGCGCCGTTTTGGTTTTGATTTACGATCAGGGGACTACGATCGGGCGGCCCTACCCATGGCCCAGTTTCTCCAGCCAGCCGATCACGAACAACGCTACCAGAAAGCAGCCGAAGCAGTAGGCCCCGTAATTCAGGCGTTCTTTGTCCGTCTTTTTGGACGTCACTCCCATCACCACTGAAGTAAACAGCGAGAAGAGGAATGCCGCTTCAAAATGGGAGAGGTTGATCTTCGGCATCAGTCCTTCTTTCCGATCGCGATTTCGTAAGCGTCCACCATGGCCAGGATATTCAGCAGGCCCGCGGTGACGAGAAACTTGGTTCCATAGTCATGCACGTCGCCGGGCATATCCGGCGCCGCGTATCCGAAAATTTTCGCCGCAAAATAGAATATTCCCGACGCCAGATTGCAGACAAACCCGCCGTAATTGATCAGCGTGGTCAGAATGTCGCCCTTTTCGGGGGTGAACAACATGCCGCGCATGAACATTCCGAACAGGAACATCAGGCCCACGGACGCCAGGAGAAGGGCTCCCCGGCCGGTCTTCTTCTGGAAGAAATGTCCGCCGCCCGGTACGATCCAGGCGATGAGGACAGGTACGATCCAGACGCCGGCGGACTCCGCCGATTCGCTGGACGACGCAGCGGTTGTTGTTTGAGCCATTCTTTGTCTCTATTCTAGCGTTCGCCCCACTTCAATTTCTGCCGCAGCACGTCAAAAAACGTCTTGTCTGGCGGACGGATCAGCAGAACATCGAAATCGCCGGTCGAGCATTCCACCGCGTCGCCGTCTTCGAGAGGGCTCCCGATCTGGCCATCCACGGTCAGGTAGGCATCTTCGTCCTTCGCTCTGCTGACGATCCGGACCGACATTTCCGCAGGCACGATCAGGGGCCGGTTGGTCAGCGTATGCGGGCAGATCGGGGTCACGCAGACGGCGTTCACGGTCGGATAGACGATGGGGCCGCCGGCGGACAGCGAGTAGGCCGTCGAGCCCGTGGGGGTGGCGACAATGAGGCCGTCGGCCTTATAAGCGCAGATGAAGCTGTCGCCGGCCCAGGCTTCGAGATCCACGATGCGGGCGAGGGCCGATTTGGCGATGACGACGTCGTTCAGCGCCTGATATTCGGCGACAGCCGCACCTTCGCGCAACAGCTTCACGTGCAGCATCCGGCGGCGGGTGACCTCCTGAGAGCCGGCCAGCGCGCGCTCGAGCTGGGGAAAAAGATCCGTTACCGCGATTGAGGTCAGGAATCCGAGGCCGCCCAGGTTGACGGCCAGCACGGGAATCGCGCGGTGCCCCACGGCGCGCGCGGCCGAAAGCAGGGTGCCGTCGCCGCCCAGCACGACGGCGAGATCGCAACCCTCGGCGACATGTGCGCGATCGAGGCCCACGAGCATGCCCGCGTAGCGCGCCGTCTCGCTGTCGAGACGGACCTCGATACCGCGTTTGGCGAGCCAGAGCAGCAGCTCCGGCACAAGCTCCATGGCCATCGGCGAGTGCGGCTTGGAAAAAATTCCGATGGTTCTGACCACTGCGTTTCCGCCGCTGCTAACGATGGGCATAGAGCAGGAACTCCTTGTTGCCTTCCGTGCCGGTGATGGGGCTCTCCAT
>CAZXCO010000877.1:0-2819 GCA_964639095.1 uncultured Solibacteraceae bacterium | reverse complement strand
GCCATAAAGGTCCTGATGAAGGCAGTTGAAATCGCCCGGCCCATACTGAAGGAGCAGGGGCGTGGGGCGGGTCTGACCGGCCTCGTGACAACGCGCGATGTACTGAGCGTGCTCGGCCGGGTAGCGCAGGTCGAGGTTGAGCGTCTCATTCCACGCGTTCGCGACGGGCGCGAGCTTTCGGTAGAGAGCGGTGCGCAGTCCTTCGACGATTTCCGGCAGCGGGTAGCGGAAATATTTGTACTCGCCGCGGCCGAAGCCATGTCGCCCCATGACGATACGGCTCCGGAACCGGTCGTCCTCCGGATACAAACCAGCCAGCGCTTCGCATTTCTCGCGCGACAGCACGTGGGCGAGCACTGCGTTGCCGTGATCGCTCAGGTTCCTGCCGATATGCGGCCAGTCGAGGTCCTCGATTCGGGCAATTGCCCTTGCCGCTCCGGCAAGCGCGGGGACAATGCGCACTGGTGTTTCCAGGTCCTGTACGGCGCCATTCACCCGCGCGCCTCCCTTTCGAGAAGCGCGCGCTTCCTTTCCGCTCCCCACCGATATCCTGACACGCCGCCGTCGCTCCGGATCACCCTGTGGCAGGGAATCGCGATGGCCAGGGGATTCGCGCCGCAGGCCTGCGCCACAGCACGAACCGACTGCGGGCTGCCTATTTTTCCGGCGATTTCGGAATAAGTCGCCGTCGAGCCGGGTGGAATCTGCCGCAGCGCTTTCCAGACGCGGCGCTGAAAGGCCGTTCCGCGAATGTCGAGAGGGAGACCGAGACCCGTTCCGGGCCTTTCGATCAAACAGATCACTTCGGCGACGAGCCTTTCATAGCCGCTCTCGTCCCCGATCAGGTTCGCGTTCGGAAAGCGATCCTGCAGATCGCGCACCAACGCATCCGGGTTGTCCCCGAGAAGAATCGAGCAGACTCCCTTACCGCTCTGCGCCACCAGGAACGAGCCCAGCGAGCACTCTCCCAGCGCAAAGTGGATATCGGTGTCGGCGCCGCCTGCGCGGAATTTCGTCGGCGTCATGCCGAGCGCGCCGGTGGAATTTTCGTAGAAACGGCTGCTGGAATGAAATCCGGCATCGTAAATGGCATTGGTCACGGTTTTGCTCCTTTCGAGCGAGGCGCGCATCCGGTTGCTCCGGTGCGCCTCGGCATATTCTTTTGGCGTGAGGCCGGTTACGGCCTTGAAAGTTCTGTGAAAGTGATAGACGCTCATGCCCGCCGCGGCCGACAGATCTTCGAGCGACGGAGGCTCCTCCGATTGTTCGATCAGGCGGCACGCCCGGACGATTCTCCCGGCGTTCTGCGCCGCGAGCGCGGGTCCCCGCGGTTTACACCGTTTGCAGGGGCGGAACCCCGCCTTTTCGGCGTCCTCGCATGTCAGGTGAAACTGTACGTTTTCCGGCCGCGCCCGGCGGGCCGCGCATGAGGGCCGGCAGTAGACTCCCGTGCTCTTCACCGAGTAGTAGAATTTGCCGTCGGCGGAGGCATCCCGGTTCACGATTGCCGTCCAGCGCGGGTCGTTTTCCGTTGCACTGGCAGACGGCCTGATTTTGGATTCAGCAGTCATTTTCGAAGTCCTTTCTCTTCTCTGAAGACGACTTTACCGGGATTCGCGATGGGGATCACTCCGTTCCTTGCTTTCAAATCCGATGCAGTTCTTCTGCCGGAGCTGTCACAAACGTCCGCTGTCGCGTGTTCTGGGAGTAGGAGCCTCAGAATGAAAACCGCAAACCTGTGCCGGGCTTCAGCCCTCGTCGCGATGGCGGCGATTTCTGTACAAGCCAGGGAGAGCACACCCTCCGCCCGCCAGATCTTCGATGCTCAACTGACCGCCGTCGAGCACGAGGTCATGGGTGTAGTGGAAACGATGCCGGCGGAGAAGTTCAGCTTCGCCCCAACCGATGGCGCGTTCAGGACGGCACGCACCTTCGGCGTGCAGGCCCGCCATATCGCGTTTTGTCTGAATGAAGTTGCTGTCGCCCTGCTGGGCGAGCCGATGCTTCCGCACCCCGATCAGGAGGGGCCGCGGAATGTGACGAGTAAGGCCGATATTGTCCCCTATCTAAAGGAAGCCTTCGCGCACGCTCACCGGGCGCTGGGCACCCTGACCGCGGACAATCTGCTGGAACAGATTGCCGATCCCTACGTCGAAAAGCTTCATACGAATCGTCTCAACGCGGCTACGATTTTTCTCTCTCACACCTGGATCACTACGGACAGATGGTGGAGTATCTGCGAATGAATCATTCGACGCCGCCGGGCCATCAATGAGCTTTCCTGGCCGGAGCATCAGATCATCTTCGGTATTGCTCGTCCGTGACGTGTTCCATCCAGTCGACGACCTTGCCGTCGAGCTCTTCCTGAATGGCGAGGTGCGTCATGCCTGTGCCGGGAGCGGCGCCATGCCAATGTTTCTCGCCGGGAGAGAACCATACGACGTCTCCAGGGCGGATCTCCTCGATCGGTCCGCCCCAGCGTTGAGCCCATCCGCAGCCGGATGTAACAATGAGCGTCTGGCCGAGCGGATGCGTATGCCACGCGGTTCGTGCGCCTGGTTCGAAGGTCACGCTGGCGCCCTGTGCCCTTGACGGATCGGGCGTCTGAAAAAGCGGATCGATTCGAACCGCGCCTGTGAACCAATCCGAAGGTCCTTTCATGGAAGCCTGCGAGCCAACTCGTTTGATATCCATAGATTGCGCTCTTTTTCTGGTCTTTTGCTTTATCTGGCCGCGCTCATGGAATGCGTCAAACCAGCATCGTCTTCCATGCCGCTTCATCCTGGCCAACGCTCAGACGATTGCCGCCGCGTACCAGC
>CAZXCO010000876.1:0-8813 GCA_964639095.1 uncultured Solibacteraceae bacterium | reverse complement strand
AACCTTCCGGAATTCCGCCGAATCCCGCGCTCGCCACGAGTTTCGCGGCGCCGCCAGCGTCTCTTTCGCCCTGAGACGCGCCGGGTGAATCGAACAGGCCTGTCTTCGCCACGACGGGCGCCCGGGTGGATGCGGGTTTGGCCGGCATGCCGCTCGATTTGTCGAATGCGCCCGTTTCAACGCGTTTCGCCGGGACATCCGGACTCACAAGTGCGGCACGATTGAGCGGCAAAAGACTCCGGGCAATCGATGGGGGCGCGGGGAGCCCGATCTTCGGCGCCTCGATGCTCGCGACGGCTACAGGTTTGGGAAGCGGAGCCGGTCGCGGCGGCGGGGGCAGGGCAGCAGGTGGCCTGATTTTCGGGAGAATCGTCTGTCGTTGCTGGATTCTTTTTACGGAAGGGGGTGGGAAAATCGGCGGCGGCGCGATCAGGCTGACTTGCGATACCCGGGTCCGCACCCGCGCCGTATGATCGACTGCGGCGGGTATGGCGAGCAACGCCAGAACGATGCCGGCGTTGAGGCCGAGTCCCGATGCCCAGCGATTCCAGGGAATGGCGCGAAATTCCAACGTCTGGAATCGAAATGATCCGGAATTTCCTTCCATTTGGTCGGATTAATCCGGGAAATCATGGGCACGATGCGGACCGATGTTAAGAAAGGCACATGGAAAATCGTGGGATACCGCCGCCCGCGAGGGCAGGCTCGAAGACCTGCCCTCAGAAATCGTCGCTTACCACCGGCGGTGATAGTGTCCGCGCGGCGCAACATAAACCCGTCTCGGAGCTGCCCAGTAGCCCGCACGCCAGACCCGGCGCGGCCCCGCGTTATACCAGTAACCGGAAACCCACGTATACCCCGGCCCGGGCGCCACGACCGGCGCGGGAGCAGGCGCCACATAACCAGGCGCCACATAAGCGGGGGCGACATAAGCGGGCGCCGGCGCATAGTAGCGGTAAGCAGGAACCGGCGTTCCAATCCCTACTCCAATCGAGATCCGCGGCCCTGCGAAGAGGCTGCTTCCCGCCAGCAACAAGCCTGCAATCAATTTCATCTTCATTTCCGTTTCCTCCTTACGCCATCAATAAAGGCAGCCCGCATGCCAGAAAACGACCCGAGGAAATTCAATCACTTACGCTGGGAAGATACGGTGGAGAGGCGGTCGAGTGGTGCTCTTCGGCCACCAACATGCCGGTCTGCCGGGCGTATCCACCACCCGTAGACGAAGATGGCGACAAACTGGATAGAAACCGACATCCCCGCACGGCTCGATCGTCTCCCCTGGAGCTCCTGGCACTGGCTGATCGTGATCGGCCTCGGCATCACCTGGCTGCTCGACGGTCTCGAGGTGACCCTCGCGGGAGCGCTGGTCGGAATGCTTCGCAACCCGCAGAGTCTCGGTCTGAGCGAGGCCGAGGTCGGCGCGAGCGCGACCGCCTATCTGGCCGGAGCGGTCGCGGGGGCGCTCCTGTTCGGGTACGCCACAGACCTGCTGGGCCGCAGAAAGCTGTTTTTTCTGACGCTGCTCCTGTATCTGACGGCTACCGGCCTGACGGCCTTGTCCTGGAACTTCGCCAGCTTCGTCGTTTTTCGAGCCCTGACCGGCGCCGGAATCGGCGGCGAATATGCCGCCATCAACTCGGCCATCGATGAGTTGATTCCCGCACGCGTGCGGGGGCATGTCGATCTGATCATCAATGCCACGTTCTGGATCGGGGCCGCAGTCGGTTCGCTGGCCTCCATTGTGTTTCTGGATACACGCTGGTTTGCGCCGAATGTCGGCTGGCGGCTGTCGTTCGGAATCGGTGCGGTGCTCGGCCTGGGGATTCTCTTCGTCCGGCGCCACATTCCGGAGAGCCCGCGCTGGCTCCTGATTCACGGCCGCGGACATGAAGCGGAGGAGGTCCTCGGCAAAGTCGAATCCGAACTGGCTGCCGGAGGCCACCGGCTTGACACCGCTCACGGGAAAATTCATTTCGCGGCCCGCCATCGGACGCCATGGCGCGAGATCTGGCGCTCGATGGTGCACGATCACTTCAGCCGTTCCATCCTCGGGTTGGTCCTGATGGCGTCCCAGGCGTTCTTCTATAACGCCATCTTTTTCACTTACGGCCTGGTGCTGATGCGTTATTACGGAACTCCGGCCGGGAGCGTCGGGCTCTATCTTCTGCCTTTCGCCCTGGGCAATTTCTTCGGACCGCTCCTTATGGGGAGGCTTTTCGACTCGGTGGGCCGGAAGCCCATGATCGCCATCACGTACGCGGGGGCGGGCATTCTGCTGTTCGTCACCGGATGGCTGTTTAAAGAGGGTCTCCTCTCGGCATCGCTCCAGACCGCCGCATGGTCGGCGATTTTCTTCATCGCGTCGTCGGCGGCAAGCTCGGCTTACCTCACGGTGAGTGAAATTTTTCCGCTGGAGATCCGTGCTCTCGCGATCGCCGTGTTCTTCGCGGCCGGGACGCTGGTCGGCGGCGTCAGCGCACCCGCTTTGTTCAGCCGCCTGATCGCTACCGGATCGCGGGACGTCCTTTTCGACGGTTACGCGGCTGCTTCCGTTCTGATGATCGGTGCCGCGGTCGCGGAACTATTCATCGGAGTCGCGGCGGAACGGCAGCCGCTCGAAAGTATTTCGACTCCTCTCTCCGGCGTCCGGCCAGGTGCGGCGCATCAGGCCGCCGATTTTCCGGAATCCTGAATTCGGGTTCGCGGCGTGGCGTATCATGTTTTTGCGTGAGACCGGGCGGCGGGCCGCCGGATGTCGCCGGAAAAGGGGAACGGGATGCGAGCAATCGACGAAAACACCATTACGGATGCCACGATCGAGCAGATGGCCTCCACAAAAGACCAGCGGTTCAAACAGATTATGGAAGCCGCGGTGCGCCACCTGCATGCTTTTGCGCGCGAAGTGGATCTCACGCCGGAAGAATGGCTCGAAGGGATCCGGTTTCTGACGGCCACCGGCCAGATGTGCTCGGCTTACCGGCAGGAGTTCATTCTGCTCTCGGATACGCTCGGACTGAGCAGCCTCGTGAACGCTCTTCACGACCGGCGCGCAGTCGAATCGAGCACCAAGTCGAGCCTGCTGGGTCCGTTCTACCGGCGGGATTCGCCGGTCTTCGAGTCTGGCCAGTCGATCGCGACGAAGACGTCCGGGCCGGAAGTGGGAATCTTCGGGCGCGTTGTCAATGCCGCCGGCGAGGGCATCCCGGGCGCTTCCATTGAAATCTGGCAGCCCGATGAAGAGGGCTACTACGATCTGCAGAAGCATGATCCGAAGGAAATGGATCTTCGCGGCCGCTTCTACACCGATCCGGAAGGCCACTACCATCTGCGAACCATCCTGCCGCTGGGTTACATGATTCCGATGGATGGACCGGTGGGCGATATGATCCGCTACCAGGGACGGCATGGCTTCCGCCCGGCCCACATCCATTTCCTGATCGGCGCTCCCGGATACCGCGAGGTCGTGACCGCGCTGTACATGGCCGGCGACGACCACATCGATTCGGATACGGTCTTCGGCGTTACGGATTCGCTGGTTGCCGAGCCGAAGACCAATCAGCCGGGATCTCTGTTCGGCGAACTGCCGAGCATCCGCTTCGATTTCACACTGGCGGCAGCGAAGGATGCACTCTCGGGCCGGGTCGGCGCAGACCCGTCGCAGATTGTCGCAAAAACTGCCGTTTAATTGCGTGGCGCGAGCACGGCGGGCTCGGACGAGTCCGCCGCCGGCCGGTGCAGCACCTGATCTTCGAAGTCCTCGAGGTCCATGCTGCGGTATTCGATCTGGTGAGTGATCTGCTCATCGGCTCCCGTCAAGGCATGAACAATCTGCGTGCGGCCGGCCGTGCGCCTGGTATAGAGCCTCAGGTGTCCGAGCGATATCGAAAGCCCGACAAGCGGATCGGAGGGCAGAATGCTCGACGGCAGCGCACGGTCCTGATCGAGGTACGGAAGCCGCTCCAGCTGAAATTCGTCGTTATCCCAGATGGCTCGCTCTTCGGACGCTTTGCCGTATTTTGCCAGCAGAACCGGCTCGACGGCATGAAAATCGACGATAAAATCGTTCAGTTCGCTGTGTGAAGCGTTGGAAATATATTTGGCGCGCACCAGCTTGTCGTTCGCAAAGATATAAATCAGCCTGCCGCCCACCTCCGCTGCGTCCACGGGATCGTACTTCACGATCACCTCGCCATCGCTCTCGCGGACTTCGGCGGGGTGATCCTTCTCTGTAGCCATGACCTGGGCCTGCGTCATCCCCCAGACGGCATTGCGGAAGTCCGGTTGAACCAGAAGCCGGGGAACGGCAGGCTGCTCAGCGCAGCCGGGCCACACAGCCAATCCAAACAGGAACAACGGAAACACGAGCCGGCGGGCGTTGCGGAGGAAGGGAAGTGGCGGCGTCATTTTCCGTTTTTGCTGCTATCAGTATAGATCGGTACGGCGGTCACTACGCCTTTGTCTTACCTTCTTCGAGCAGTTGTTTGACAATCTGCCCGATGCGAAGGTATTCATCCAGATTGGGTGGTTTCGTGATATAGCGGCCAATGTGGAAGGCCTCGATTTTCGCCCGGTCGCGCGGCGATGAAGAGGAGCTCAGAACGGCCACAGGCACTTCGGCGAACGCACGGTTGGCCCGCATCGCTTCCAGAATTTCGATGCCGTCATAGCGCGGCAGGTTCAGATCGAGAATGGCCAGATCGGGAGCGGGGGCCTCGCTGTACGGACCGCGACGCTGAAAGAATGCCAAAGCCTCGCTTCCGTTGTCGATCACCGTCAGATCGCAATGAATGTCGGCGCTGCTCAGCGCATATCGAAGAAGTTCGACGTCGGCAGGATTGTCTTCGACAACCAGAACGCGCAGTCTGGCGACATCCGGTTCCGCGATCATTCAGCTCTCCCCCCGTGCTTCGGCATTTCGGGGGCCAGAAGCAGACGGCGGCGTGCTTCTGGCGTACAACGTGCCAGGCAGCGTAAAGATGAAAGTCGATCCGCGCCCCGCTTCGGACTCCACCCAGATCCGTCCACCATACCGCTCCACCACGCGGCCGCAGATCGCCAGCCCGATTCCCGTGCCTGGAATAGTCTTGCCGTGCAGCCTTTTGAAAGGGACGAAGATTTTTTCATGGTATTCCGGCTCAATTCCAATACCATTGTCGGCCACTGCGAATCTCAACTGGCCATCGACCTCTTCGAAGGCCACGTGGATGCGCGGCGTCTGTGAGGAGCGGTACTTGATGGCGTTGCCGATCAGGTTTTGAAACAGTGGAACCAGGTGCGCTCGATGCGCCCGGAGAGTGGGTAAGTCGGTCGCCGTGACCACAGCGCCCGTTTCGCTGATCGAAACCTTCAGATTCTGCCGCACGACCTCGAGCACCAGATTCAGGTCCACCGGTTCCATCGGCTGCTCCAGCTCGGCGCCGACTTCTGTATACGCGAGAAGATCGGACAGGAGCTCGCGCATGCGCTGCGTGCCCCCGACGATGTTATTCACGAATCCGGCGCCCTGCTCGCCGAGCAGGCCCGAGTATGTCCGCGCGACGAGCTGCGAATACACCGTGATCATACGGAGCGGTTCCTGCAGATCGTGGCTGGCAATGAACGCGAAACGCTCGAGGTCCTCGTTCGAACGCGCCAGGTTATCATTCGACAACTGAAGATCGGCATTCAATTGAGCGAGACGCTGCGCGGCCTGCACCCGTCCGGTGATATCGCGCGCGATTTTCGAAGCACCGATCACGCGGCCCCGAGCATCGTAGAGCGGCGACACTGTGAGGGCCACATGGATTACCCGGCCGGACTTCGTGCGCCGGAGCGTCTCGTAGTTTTCAATCTTCTCGCCACGCCGGATCCGGTCGAGGATCCTCGAAATCTCGTCTTCGCGGCCCGGGGGCGCCAACTCCGCGATCGAGCGCCCGGTCATCTCTTCGGCTGTATACCCAAAAATCGCCTCGGCGCTCCGGTTCCAGCTCGTCACGATTCCGTTCAGGTCTTTGGTGAGAATGGCGTCGGCCGACGACTCGACGATGGAGGCCAGCAGGCGGCTCGTCTCGTCGGCACGCAGCCGGGCAGTCACATCCCGGAAGACCAGCACTGTGCCCTGAATGGGGCCGCCTTCGCGGCGGATGGGCGCGCCGCTGTCCTCGATCGGAATTTCGGTTCCATCGCGTGCGAGGAGAATGGTGTGATTGGCCATGGTCACGATCCCGCCTTCGCGGAGCACCTTGGCTACAGGACTCTCCACTCTCTCGCGTGTAAATTCGTTGACGATGGTGAAGACCTCGTCGAGAGGCCTGCCTTTGACATCCGCCTCGGGCCACCGTACCAGGGCGAGTGCGACGCGGTTGGCGAAGGCAATGCGCCCGTCCATGTCCGTGGAGATGACCGCGTCGCCGATACTGGCGAGCGTCGTTTCCAGAGAATCGCGCGCGTTTCGCGCCTCCTGGAGGGCCTCGCCTCGGGCGAGAAGCGCGCGGCTCAGTTCGTCATCGCGGGATTGAATCCGGGCCAGCATGTGGTTGAACGATTCCACAAGGACCCCCAGTTCGTCGCCGGAAAGCTTGCGGGCGCGGATGCTGTAATCCTGCGTCCGCGACACCGATTCGGCGGCGCTCGCGAGCTGCGAGATGGGCGTGGCGATCCCCGCGCGCAGCCGCGAGGAGACCAGTATCACGATCACGGCGGAGGCGAGCAGGATACCGAGAACCAGACCTCCATATAACCTTCTGCGCTCGCCGATTTCGCCGAGATCATAAATCAGAACCAGCGTGCCAATCTTCCTGTTGTTGAGAAGAATGGAGCGCGACGCTGTCAGATTGTCGCTGGTGAAGCGGAGTTCTCCGGAGGCAGGCGGAGCCGTACACACCGCGTTCGAACCGGCCCGCGAATACCGCGCGAGGACGGTACCGTTCCGGCGGTAAATGCAGGCCGACACGATATGCGGCCGCGCGCGCAGGGCCGCCAGCGTCTCCGATGCGGCGCGGGGATCTTCAAACGACAGAGCGGCGGTGCTGTTATCGGCAATGATCCTTGTGAGGGCGGAAATATCGCGTTCCAGATAGCTGCGGAAGAGAATGGAGTCGATGCCGACGATGCTGACGCCCGACAGAAGGAGAGCCGTTCCCGTCGTCACCATGATGACGACCATCAGTTTCTGCCGGATCGGCATGTCGCGAAAAGCTGACATGGCTATGAAACCCTACTTCTCAACCAACCTCGCCACGCTCAGAAGTCTGGAACTGATCCGGACAGCGCTCTTCAGGGCCGCCGCCTGATTAATATCGAAGCGCACGCGCCGTCTGTCGACGACGAAGGCAATCATGCCGCCCTGGCGGAGAAATGCGGGGTCGTCCCCCACTGTGAGCACACCGGAAGGCAGACTGGCGAGAAAGCCCGGGACATCCTTTTCCGATCGGCTGACAAAGACCACACGACAAGAAGACGGGACCGGGCGCATGACTCGTTCCACTGTGAGTTTACGCCCCTGGAGCGTTTCGCCCGCGACCATCTGGTCGAGAACCCTCCCAAAAGGGTCGTCGCCAACGATGCAGATGGAGGTCGACGGTGCAGCGTCAGCGGGTTCGAGAGGCGGCCACTCGATAAATTTCGTGAAATTGAGCAGAAAAGCCGCTTTCACCTGATATTCGAGCGGCGGCATGGTCTCCGGCTCCTGGGCCGCCAGTTGCCGTACCGCAAAGCCGCAGATCAGGAGAAGGAGCGTGGGCAGGAACCAGGAAGCGGCAAACGACGGCGGAAGGCTGCGTTTCGATATCGGCGACCCGGTCATAGGTTGGGTCATTGACCCAAAGTAATTCTGGCGTAGACGCTTCGGTCGATCCCGATGAGCGTCTCGGGATCGCCGGCGAATTCCGGGTGGGAAGGTTGAAAAAGGTTCTGGCCTGTGACGGAAAACTCGATGTTCTTCCGGATTCGCCATCCGAAGCGAGCATCGCCCGTGGAATATCCCGGCACGTTCTGGTTCGAGGCGACAAGCGCACTGACATACCTGTAGGACAGATCGAGCGAGAGCGTTTTCGAGATATCGAACGACGATTGAAGCACGGCCTGATGT
The DNA here is from genome assembly GCA_964639095.1 of uncultured Solibacteraceae bacterium. Classification (GTDB taxonomy): domain Bacteria; phylum Acidobacteriota; class Terriglobia; order Bryobacterales; family Bryobacteraceae; genus BOG-234. The sequence goes on along the minus strand of CAZXCO010000876.1, from coordinate 742 downwards.
CTCGGACTGGAGCCTTCGATTATCGGCGCCGTGCCGACATCGAGGGATCCGGGGGCCCTCCTGAGGTTCATCATCAGATACGAATAAGAGCCTCGCAACCGCCACCACGAGGAGGGCCTCCATTCGGGCGCGATTTCCACGCCTTTGGTGGTGCCGAGAAGGCCGTTGCCGAACTGTGCGGGCTGCAGCACATGCACGGGAGGCGGTGTGGCTTCGATGAAGCCGACTCCGGTGAACTCTTCGTCGAGGAGGTCGTGGTAGTGGTTATAAAATCCCGAAACATCGAAGTAGGCGTTCTTTCCCAGCAGATACCGATATCCGAGCTCGGCGCCATTGAGCTGTTCCGGCTGGAAATCCTCGTTCGCGTTGAGACGTGAAAAGATCGGTGTGCCGTCGGGCCTGAAGCCGGACAGGCCCGAAAGGAAGAAATCCTCCTCGGCGTCCGATGGCGTCCGCACGGCGTGTGTGAAAGCTGCCCAGGCCGACCAGACGGAACCGGGAGTCCACAGCAGACGCACGCTCGGCTCCAGTTCCAGGCCGGTGAAATTCGTGCGCAGAAATTTCGAACCCAGCGTGAGCGAAAGGCGGTTTTCGATCAGGCTGACTTCGTCCTGAAGAAAAGCGGTGTAGAGCTGGTCTGTTCTCTTGTTCGGGAGGAATTGGAGTCCACTGACCACGGCCAGGTCGTTTGCAAGACTCCATCGGCCGCCGAGCCCCCACGAGAACTGCTGGCGATTGCGTA
>CAZXCO010000875.1:0-2137 GCA_964639095.1 uncultured Solibacteraceae bacterium | reverse complement strand
TCTCCTCTGTTGTTCGTCCTGATTGGTTCGAAGCTGGAAGCCCGCTGCGGCGGAAGCCGGCGCCGGTGCACCCGGAGCGGCCCCGATTCACGGCGCGCCTCTGATCCCCCGCGCCCGGCGCTGGTGGTTGCACCAGTCCGGTACGCGGCGAAGCGTTGTTCCTGACCAGAACCTTAACAGGGGAAGATCAAAACCAAATTACAATTTGCCTGCATTTGGGCCAAATTCACAAAGTAGCAGAGTGGGCTTCTTTCAGACTCGTATCCAGTCGGAGGATGAAGTCATCCACGTCCGATTTTGCGATATTGAGCGGGGGAGAAATGCGGATAACATTGCCGTACATGCCACCTTTGCCGATCAGCAGCCGGTTTTCGCGGGCGGCCTCCATCAGAGCGGCGGTGGCCGCGGGAGCGGGCGTCTTCGATTCACGATCCTCGACCAGCTCAATGGCCTGCATCAGCCCCATGCCGCGAACATCTCCGATGAGATCATGCCTGGCTTTGAGTTCTTCGAGATGCCCCCGCAGATATGCCCCCGTTTCGGCGGCGTTAGTCATCAGATTGTGTTCGTCAATGTAATCGATCACGGCTTTGGCCGCCGTCGCGGTCACAGGATTCCCGCCGAAGGTTGAGATCGTGGCGCCTTTCAATGCGCCTGCGATCTCCGGTCGCGCCACCGTAAGCCCCACGGGCGCACCATTCGCCATGCCTTTGGCGCTGGTGATGATGTCGGGCGTGACGCCATACTGCTCAATGCCGAACCATTTGCCGCCCGTCCGGCCCCATCCCGTCTGTACCTCGTCGCTGATGAACACGCCCCCGAACTTCCTCACAATATCGGCGACGATTTCGAAGTATTCTCTCGGAGGCGTAATGAATCCGCCGAGGCCCTGAATCGGCTCGGCAATGAATGCGGCGATGCGCCCGGAGGTGGATGTGCGAATAACATCCTCCACATCCCGCGCGCATTTGACGCCGCAGGAAGGATATTGGAGCCCGAGCGGGCAGCGGTAGCAATAAGCATTCAAGGCGTGAACAAAGCCCGGAGCGGGCGCCGGCCCCAGCCGCCAGGATGCCTGACCCGACGCCGCCATCATCAGAGCGGAACGGCCGTGATAGCTGTGCCGCAGCGCAACGACCTCACTCGAACCCGTATAGCACCGCGCCGCAAGGACCGCGGTTTCATTCGCCTCCGTGCCGCTGTTTGTGAGAAAACTCTGGGTCAGTTCCCCGCCCGGCGTGATGCCGGCGATACGTTTCGCCAGTGCGGCCTGCGGCTCGTTGGCAAAGACCGTCGAGACGTGCTGCAGTTTCTCCATCTGCCCGATGACCTTGCGCGTCACGGTTTCGTTGCAGTGTCCGACGCTGATGGTTACGATGCCGCCGAAGAAATCCAGATACTGGTTGCCATCGGCGTCCCAGACAAACTGGTCCTTCGCGCGCGTTACGACGAGAGGTTCCCGATAGTAATGGAAAACACCGGGAAACAAATACTGCTCATGGGCCAGAAGGATTTCCTGTTTCGTCATCGGCCTTCATGATAGCGGCTGCGGAAGCGCCTCCGCCCGGGCCAGGCGAATCAATACCAGGTCATGGTCTCGATTCCGCTGCCCGCGTGAAACCGCTTCAGCTCCTTTCCTTCCTGCATATCGATGACGGATACGGTCCCGTCGCCGTGGTTGCCTGCGAGCAGAGTCCGGTTGTCGGGCGCGAATCCGAATCCCATGGGAGATTTGCCCACAGGCACGACAAGCTGTTTGCCGTGCAGGTCGGACGCGTTCAGAATGTTGACCAGTTGCTGGCCGCCGTTGTCGGTCACGATCTTCGAGCCGTCCGGCGAGAACCGCACGCGCGAACCCGCCGTCCTGTTGCCCTGCAGAGTGATGTTGTCGATGATCGTATCCGTCGCCGGATCGATCACATGCAGCACCGGGTCGCGGTAATCAAGCGCCAGCACTCGTTTGCCGTCAGGCGAAGCGGCGACACCTTCGGTGCCGTTTGGAACTGCGATGTGGCCGGCGATCCGGCGGGCCTTCAGATCGATGACGGTGATGAAGGGCCTGTCGTTCTTGTTGACCGCGTATGCCTTGCTGGCGTCGGGAAGCACCGCAACCCAGTGGCTGGTGCCCTCGGTATCG
>CAZXCO010000874.1:0-3131 GCA_964639095.1 uncultured Solibacteraceae bacterium | reverse complement strand
CTGACGAGCGTCGCGCTGTACCAGTCGACGATCGACCCCAGATAGTTCTCGTAAAAGACGCGGGCGAGTCTTTCCTGATAGACCTCCCAGGGCTCCTTTTGCCGCCGGAGAAGGTATTCCGCCGCATTGGCCCGGAACTGTTCTCCGCCCGCATACAGGTCGCGGTAGCGGCGCCACATCCGCACTTTCGCCGTGAATTCGGGATGTTCCTGCTCGATATGTGAGTTCGTCAAAATAGCCTCTCCCCGCGCTCTCCGATCGTTCCGTTCCGGTCTTCCTGCCAGATCAGATACCCGAGAGCGTCCGACAGGTGCGTGCGCCTGCGGTCCTTGTCCTTGTCGATCCTGGTAGAGTCTTCGCAATAGGCAACCTGCTCAAAGTCGGCGATCAACTCCCTGCATTTCGGATCGATGAACAACCGCGCCTCACCCCGCGCATTCCTCAGCCGCGTGTTCACCAGCGAAACGCGGTCCCGCACCGGCGGATTCGCCTTCGGTACCCGGTAAGTAACCTTCGCCATTCGCGACGCGAAATAGTTCCGGATCACCTGATAGTCCGAATACCCGGTCGTGCTCATCGACGCGCCCGAAGCGTCCCCGTAAACCACCACTCCTGCCTGCGGCAGTCCGAATCTCTTCTCGAATTCCTCGCATGCCTGCTCCGTCGTCGCCCGCCGCAGCGCGATCTCGTCCAGCACCGTAACCTCGCCGCCGCGCGCTGTCTGCGCCACCACCGAACACATCGGGTCCACATTGAAGTCCAGAGCCCAGATGAGCGGGCGGGCTGGATCGATCTCCGCCTGCCGGAGATTTCTCTCGCGGTCGAACGCGTCATAAACCAGTCCGCCCTGCAGACTCAGGTAGTCGCCCAGCACTTCCTGCCGGTAAAAGTTCTCGTCGTAGCTGTTGCGCAGCCGCTCGTAGAAATCCGGTGTCTGCGCCAGCAGGTAGCGGTTCTCGAACGGCGTTGCCTGAACCGCTTCATAGCCCTCCACGCGATGGGAGAAAAACTTCCGGTAAACCCAGTCGAATCCCTTGGGCGTCCACACGCCGAATCCGCACCGGCGCTTCGCCCGCGGATCGCGCAGCCGCCCTTCCAGGCGCAGCCACGCGCCTTCCTGCGTATAGGTCAGCTCATCCAGCCCGAACCACGCCAGATTCGTGCCCCGAAGCCGCTCGAATTCACCCACCGCCCGCAGCAGGATCCGCGATCCCGTGTCCTTCATGATCAGGACGTTGTCAGCTTTGCTGAGTTCAAACGGAATCCGGTTCTCGTTCAGCGTCTCGATCAGCGCGGCCAGCGTCGAATCCCGCAGCATCGGATAGGTCGGCGACCCGATCAGACCCGTCCGGCCCACGTTTAGATAACTCAGCCGGATTGCCTCCTGGCAGAGTGCCGCGCTCTTGCCTGAACCGATCGGTCCCGAAAAGCCCTTGAACCGCGCTGTCGAATTGTGGAACTTTCTCTGGCTCGGCAGCGGGCTGTACTTTATTCCTCGCAGCCGGGCGTTGGGCATTCGTCAATCCATCGGATGGTCAATGGCTCCGTTTGCGGCTTCGCCAGCTCGCGCCGCAATTCGAGAAGACGAAGCAGATCCGTCATCGACGGCTTGCCCGAACCACGGGCCAGGTTCTTCTGCACGCGCCGGATAATCTCTTCGATTTCCGCCCGTCTCTTTCCCTCCTCCGTATCGTTCGTGAGTTCGTCCTGAGCTTCTCTATCGTTCACTTGAGCCCTCGATTGGCCGCCCGTTATCGCCGGGCGCAATTGCTTCCCGGTCGAAAACTAACACTGCCCGCGCGCAAAGCACGGGCCGCTTCCAGGCAAGCCCTTGACTACAGAGCAAATAGAGTTTCCGGCAGGACGTGAATGAAGATCAGGAAATGGAGGAGAAGCAGATTGCCGGTCTGCGCAATCTTCGAGCAGTGAATGGAGGGAAAACGATGGGCGGGACCTGCTTCACCAGGCCAGCCGACCGACAAAGAATGCTCTGTATCTGGCCGGCCTGGAGTCAGTCGCTTCTTTGCTACTTCTTCTTCGGCGGCACGATCGCGTCTTTCGCGCTCTTCGCGATCCGAAACTTGACAACCTTCTTCGCCGCGATCTTGATCGTCTCTCCGGTCGCCGGATTTCTTCCCATCCGCGCTTTACGTTCCACCCGGACCAGCCGTCCGAGACCCGGCACGACAAAGAGACCGTTCTTCTTTACCTCCTTGATAGCCGTTTCCGAGAGAAACGTGAGTACCTGGCGCGCCTTGGCGTTCGAGAGTTCGCAAGCCTCGGCCATCGCCCGGACAATCTGAGTTTGGGTCATTGCCTTTTGAGCCATGCTGAAAGTATACAGAATGCGGAAACATTTTGTAACTTGCTTGTTTTGACCCCGCGCGCCCGCCCGGGGCTGTCGCGCGCGCTGTTCCGGTCAGTTCACGAAGCCTGGGGAAATAATTGTGCCGCCGAATGTTGATTTTGGACGTCCAGCGCAAAGTCTCTTCCACCCCGTCGGCCTAACATGCCGTCGAGGAGAGATCTTGATGACCGTCAACTGCAAAGGTCGCGTCAACGTCGCTGCGCCGGGCACGCCCGTGCCGCTTTCGAATGATCCGTCTGAAACCGCTTCGAAGTTGTTTTTTCAGGCTGTACCCGGCCTGACAGGGAAAACCTATGTCGGTATCCCGGCCATGGTCAAGGCGACGCTGGCGGGTGTCGCTCGTGTGCTCGCCCCCAATTCTTCGGGTGGTTTTTCGGAGAGTTTTGAAATCGAATCGCAGGACGGCCGGAATTCGATCCGTCTGATGGACTATGCAATCGATTCCGACGTCGCCGGGGAGGGCGTGCTCGTAACTTATTGGGTCGAATAGGCGCCGGTCGCGGCGCCCGGCCATCCTAACTGGGAGACGGACGATACGTGGCCGACTGAACGTCTGTTTCCCAGACCTTGACCTCAGCGACTTCCACCGGGTTCTCCTGCCGGATCCCCTCCTGAAGTTTCTCGCAGATATACCAGGCATTGTTCTCCGCCGTTGGATTCAACGTCGTAAACGGCTCGATATCGTTCAGAAAAACGTGATCCAGCGGCTCGGCAATCGCCCGCAGCAGCTTTTTCAGGTCCACGAAGTCCGCCAGCAGGCCTG
>CAZXCO010000873.1:0-6440 GCA_964639095.1 uncultured Solibacteraceae bacterium | reverse complement strand
TCAGAATTTTCAGCCCGCCTCCGCCGTAGAGGTCCACGGTCTTGCGCGCCTGTTCGGCGGCCTTTTCCGCGTTCGCCTGTTTCGCCCTTCGATCGTTGCTCCAGCGCGAGTAGAAGATGCCGCCATCGTAGATCAGTCCGGCCGCGATCAGGAGACCGAGGAAGGGCATCATGCGCCGGATCCACGTGAGGGGCCTTTGGGACTGGCTCACAACCGCAATCGTAGCGCGGCCTCGCGAATCCGGTTGACGAGCTCTTCCCGCTCCTTGATTTCGGTGCGGATCTCCAGCCAGTAGAGCTGGATTTCGCCCAGAATCGCCGGATAGTCGGTCCCCAGATTCACGGCGTCTTTTGCAGTAGTGAGAAGCAGGCTCGCCCCCACATCATGCGCGTGCCTGACGAGGCGCCGGATTTCCGAGGGCGAATACTGATGATGATCGCTGAACGGAATGCAGGCGACTGGCTGGATTCCCAGCCGGGCGAGCGTTTTCCAGAAGGCGTGCGGGTTCCCGAGGCCGCAGAACGCGATGGCGCCGCCCTCCGGAAGAGCCGGCCGGCAGGGTTCGAAGGCGGCGCCGCCGGCGTTACGCCACTGCCATGGAATCGTTCTCGCATGAAACACGGGAGCGGACGGGTTGTAGCGATGCAGAATCGTTTCAATCGCCTTCGTGTTCGGCGCTTCGTCAGTCCGGGTGAGCAGAAACGCGCTGGCGCGGGCGAGCCCTTCGATCGGCTCGCGAAGCCTTCCGAGGGGCACCAGATGGCCTCCTCCGAACGGCCGCAATGCGTCGATCAGCACAAGGTCGAAATTGCGATTGAGCTGAAGATGCTGAAATCCATCGTCGAGCAGGAGGAGACCGACGTCGGCTGTGCGCAGCAGTTCCTTCCCGACGGAAAAACGATCGGCGCCGATGCCGATGGGAACGCCGCACGCGCGCATGCATAACTGCGCTTCGTCGCCGGTGGCGGATGGCGGCAGTCTTTGTTCCGGGCGGAGAAACAGAACATTGTCGCGCACCGATCGCCCGTGGCCGCGAGTCAGAACGCCGGGGCGAAATTCACGAAACGCGCGCAGCAACTCGATCGTGACGGGGGTTTTTCCGGTGCCGCCGGTCGTGATGTTGCCGACGCTGACGACCGGAACCGGGAGGCTCGCGCCGCGAGCCTTCCGGTTCCGGCGATTCCAGTCGCTGCCCACACGCCAGAGGAGGGCGAGCAGCCAAAGGAATGCGTGGAGTGGCTGCGGGTCGCGCTCGCAGGGATAGATCGACTCGTAGAGGGCAAGGACGGCATCGGCGGCACGGATCGACGCGCCGCGGTTGTGTTCTGCCGCCGTTCGCGCCCGCTCCCCCAGACCGGGTTCCGCCGCCGCGGCGGTGACGGCGCCCGCCAGTTGTTCCCCGGAATCGATGCGCCGGATGGCATGCTGCCGCTCGAAGTCCTCCGCGATCTCGCGAAAGTTCTCCATATGCGGACCCACGATCACCGGTTTGCCGAAGATCGCCGGTTCGAGAATGTTGTGACCGCCCCGGTCGGCCAGCGTTCCACCCATAAATACAGCGTCCGCCCATGGGAACAAACCGCTCAGTTCTCCGATGGAATCGAGCAGCAGAACATCGGCGCCCCGATCGGTGAGGGCAGTGCGGCGCGTCCAGTTCAATCCGGATTCCGCGAGCAGCGCCGCGACAGCGGCGAAGCGCTCGGGCTTGCGGGGCGCAACGATTAATCGCCAGCCGGGGAGCCGTTTCTGTGCGGCGATGACGAAGGTCTCCTCGTCGATGCGGTCGTCGGCAGAGGTGCTGGCTGCGATCCACAGGGGCCGCCCGCGGTCCGCTTCGATGAAGGCAAGGACGGGCGAGTCCGGTGAGATCGGGGGAGGGTTGAGATCGTACTTCAGGTTTCCCGCGGCGGCAACCCGGCCGGCCGGCGCGCCTGCGATCTCGAACCGCGCCTTCATCTCTTCCGACTGCGTCAGGATCGTATCGCAAAGGCCCAGCACCACGGAAAACAGGCCTGCCAGCCGGCGATAGCGAGGCAGCGCGCGGTCCGAGATACGGCCATTCACGAGAACCAGTCCGCAGCCGATCCGCTTTGCTTCACGGAACAGATTGGGCCAGATTTCGGTTTCGAGGATCACGACGACGGAAGGGCGCAGCCGGCGAAGAACATGACGAACGGCCCAGACAAAGTCCAGCGGGGCGAAGAAGACGCCGTCGGCCAGACCGGCCAGCCGCCTGCGGGCCGTCTCGCGGCCGGCGAGCGTGGTGGTGCTCACGAAGATGGGGGCCCCGGGAGCGCGCTTTCTGACCTCTTCGAGCAGGGGAACGGCCGCGAGGACCTCACCGACAGATACGGCATGAAACCAGATCGAGGCGGAAGCAGTCTGTTGCCACGATGGCGGAATGCCGCCCAGACGTTCGCGGAGCGTGGCGAGATAGGCGGGAGTCCGCGCCACGCGCAGCAGCAGATAAACTAAAAGAGCCGGTGAAGCAAGCGCCTGCAAAACGCGGTAGAGGAGGAAAATCGCTTTGCGTTTCAATGGTTTGAGATGGCCGTTGCTCCTCGCTGTTAGTATAGCCGCGGCCTTCGGGGCGAACAACGACAAGGCGAAATTCGAGGTGAAGCCCGTCTCGGACTACCCCCATCGCCAGACAAGCGAAAAGGTCACGATCGCCGCTCAACCGATGGAGACCGACGAAGAAACCAGCCAGGCCTTCGGCAGGGTCAACCCCTACCGGTATGGAATCCTGCCGGTTCTGATCGTGATTCAGAACGACAGTAAGGATGCGATCCGGGTCGATCACATGAAGCTGGTCTACGAGCTGCCCGACCGCACGAGGGTCGAGGCGACGCCAGCTCAGGATGTGCGCTTCATCCATGGCACAAAGGCGCCCAGGGAAATTCCGGGTCCGGCGGGCATCAAGATCCGGAAGGCGCCGAAAAATCCGCTGGGCGAGTGGGAGATCGAGGGCAGGGCCTTCGCGGCGAAGTTGATTCCGGCGGGCCAGTCCGCGAGCGGCTTCGTCTATTTTCAGGTGCCGCAAAGCAGTCAGGCGGCGTCCGTGTATGTCTCCGGACTTCAGGACATTGTGAGCGGCAAAGAGCTGTATTATTTCGAAATCCCGATGTCGGGTAACTGAGCCAGGCAACTGAGCCCCGGCAACTGAGCGTTGGAACGCCCGGCGGCCTGTCGGATAGAATGCGGAGCGATGGCCGTATGGCGCAGACTCGTGTTGCCGTGCATTACCATTCTCTGCTCGTCGCTTGCTTTCGCTCAGGCGACGCCCGACTTTTCGGGAACCTGGCGGCGTGATGCGACTCAATCGCCTGCCAACGCGTTTGGACCTGCGGTCGGGACAATCAAACAGAATGACGGTGAGCTGATTCTTGACGCGGGCGGCCAGACCTTCGCCTTCAGTCTGGATGGCACTGAACGCGGACAGGAGAAGTTACAACTCCCGCCGGCGCCATCACGATCGTGGAGAGCATCCGGCTTTCCTCCGATGGCCGTAGTCTGATCATTGGACACAGCGGATATCGGGCCCGGCCTCCCGAGCTTTTGCATGGGAAGCCGTACGACAGGGACTCCGATCCAGCCGCGAAGGAATATACGGATGTCTTCCGGCGGGCTGATCGTTGATGGTTTGAAGATTCTCTGAGAACTTTGTGCCAAATCGGCACTTCTTTCTCACGAAATGACCGAGCACTGGGTTGCAGGACTTCTTGCAGCGCTCGCGCTGTGGGTCCTGCTGAGCGGCATCGATGATCTCTTCATCGACCTTGCCTGTCTGTACGGCTGCATTCGCCGGCGGTTTTCCACTCACCCCCTCGATCGTTTCCCCAGCGAAGAAGAACTCGATGCGGCGCCGCCACGCCGGATGGCCGTGTTCGTGGCGGCATGGAGGGAACACAAGGTCATCCAGAAGATGATCGACAACAATGCGGGCCGGCTCCGGTATCCGCACTTCGATTTTTTTGTCGGGGTGTATCCGAACGATGCGCTCACCATCGCAGCGGTCGAAGAGGCGGCCAGGCGGTACCCGAATGTCCACCTTTCGCGAACGCCGCATGACGGACCCACGTCGAAAGCCGACAACCTGAACTGGATCTACCAGAACATGCTGGTCTACGAAGAGCAGCGCGGGGTGCGCTTCGATATGGTCCTGACGCATGATGCCGAGGACCTGATCGATCCCGACGCGCTCCGGTGGATCAACTATTACGGGCAGTGGAACGATATGGTCCAGATTCCCGTGCTCGCGCTCGGCACGGCCTTTTCGAAGCTCGCGCATGGAGTGTATTGCGACGAGTTCGCCGAGTTCCAGTTCAAGGATATGCCGACGAGACAACTGCTCGGCGGCTTTATTCCGTCGACGGGAGTGGGGACGGGATTTTCACGCCGGTCGCTCGAAAAGATGGCCGAAGCATATTCCAACCGGATCTTCGAGCCGGTTTCCCTGACGGAGGATTACGAAAGCGGCTTCCGGGTGCGGAGGCTCGGGCTGTCCCAAACATTTATTCCGATCGCGGTCCGCCACGGGAGGCCGATTGCCACGCGTGAGTATTTCCCGCTCACCTTCAGTGAAGCGGTGCGGCAGAGAACGCGCTGGGTCATGGGGATCACGCTGCAATCGTGGGAATTTCACACCGCAGATGAGACCTTCCGGCATCTCTACTGGTTCTGGCGCGACCGGAAAGCCCTGGTGGGGAACCTGATGACGCCGCTGGCGAATCTGCTGTTCCTCTTCGGATTTTTCACCTGGGTATGGTCGCGCGCGACGCACGGCGAATGGCTGCTGGCGCGCGAAATGTCCCGCTTTTACGGCATCTGTGTGACCGGGCTTGCGATTCAGGCGCTGCAGATGTCCATTCGCGCGGGATGCTCCGCGAGGATCTACGGGTGGCGGTTCGCCTGCGGGGTCCCGGTGCGTGTAATCGCCGCCAACGCCATCAACTGCGTGGCCACGGCGCGCGCCATCTGGATCTACACCGGCGCGAAGCTGCACGGGCATCCGCTGCGCTGGGTTAAAACGGAGCATGCCTATCCGAGCCGTGCCGCGCTGCTGACCGAGCGAAAGCGCCTGGGAGAAATTCTCAGCGGGCAGTGGATCGCGCCCGCGGACCTCGAGCGCGCGATCGCCTCATTGCCGGCGCATCTGCGGCTGGGCGAACATCTGGTCAAGCTCGGCCTCATTTCCGAGGAGGATCTCTACACAGCGCTCAGCCTGCAGAACAATCTGCCCCTGGGCAAGCCCGAGCCGGAAATGGTTTCGCTGCCGGTGACGCGCTCCCTGCCGGCGGTGCTGGCGCGGAAGCTTCGCGTGCTGCCGTTTCGAATCGTCGGCGGGGAGCTTTATGTGGCGGGATCGGAGCTGCCGGGGGAGAACATGCACCGCCATATCCGCCGCTTCAGCTCGCTTGAGATCCGGTTCCAACTGGTGACGCCGACACAGTTCGAAGAGCTGGCCGGCGCCTACCTCGATTGAGAACGAACGTAACAGCGCGGTGCGGGACAATGTAGCTGATATGACATCGGCAAGGCTCGATCCTCTGGCATACCTCGGCGAGCAGATCGCGGAATGGAAAAAGGCCGGCACTTATCAGCGGCTGCGCATCCTTGAGGGGCCAAGCGCGGCGGAATCGCGGTTCGACGGCAGGAATGTCATCATTCTGGCATCGAACAACTATCTCGGCCTGACCACGCACCCGATACTGATCGTAGCCGCGATTGAGGCCACACGCAAATACGGCGCCGGGTCCGGCGCGGTGCGCACGATATCCGGAACCATGGACCTCCATATGGAACTGGAACGGCGGATCGCGAAGTTCAAGAACGTCGAAGCCTGCGTGGTCTTCCAGTCCGGCTTCGCGGCGAATGCGGGAACCGTCGCGGCGGTGCTTACTCCCGAGGACCACATCATCTCCGACGAACTGAACCACGCGAGCATCATCGACGGGTGCCGGCTCTCGCGAGCGAAGATTCACGTGTTCCCTCATAAGGATCATGCGGCGGCGGGACGCATCCTGGACGAGCTGGACAGCGCCGGCGGCCGGAAGCTGGTCATCACGGACGGCGTCTTTTCCATGGACGGCGATATCGGGCCGCTGCCCCAACTGGTGGAGCACGCGGAGCGGCACGGCGCCATCATGATGGTCGATGACGCCCACGCATCCGGCGTGCTCGGCCGCAACGGCCGCGGCACGATCGATCACTTCGGGCTGCACGGGCGCGTCGATATTCAGGTTGGAACGCTTTCCAAGGCGATCGGAGTGCTGGGCGGCTACGTGTGCGGGACAAAGGACCTGATCGAGTTTTTGTATCACCGGGCGCGGCCGTTCCTGTTCTCGACTTCGCACCCGCCCGCCGTGACGGCAGCCGGTATGGCGGCTTTCGAGATTCTGGAAAGCGAGCCCGAACGCAACGAACAGCTCTGGAAGAAC
>CAZXCO010000872.1:0-1963 GCA_964639095.1 uncultured Solibacteraceae bacterium | reverse complement strand
CGATCTGGCCCGGCAGCCGGAGGTTATCGGAATCGGCTCGCCAAGGGCGTCGCTGGAAAGCAATTTCGCACTCTTCGCGATGGTCGGCCGGGATCGATTTTATGCCGGGATTCCCGAAAGCGAGCTCAGGCTCTTGCGCCTGATGCTGGATATTCTCCGTTCCGGCGGTGTGCACACGCCATCGCTTCGTGAAGTGGAGGCTTCCGACGCGGTCCTGGTGCTTGGGGAGGACGTAACCAATGTTGCGCCGCGGATGGCGCTGAGCCTCAGGCAGTCCGTTCGGCAGAAATCCATGCGGCTCGCGGAAAAGCTGAAGATCCCGTTGTGGCAGGACCACGGAGTCCGCGAAGCGGCACAGGACCCGAAATCCCCGCTGTTCATCGCCACCCCGAGCGCTACACGCCTAGACGACGTCGCGGAAGCATGTTATCGGGGAGCGCCCGACGATTTGGCGCGGCTGGGTTTTGCGGTGGCGCATGCGCTCGATTCAAGTAAACCCGAGCCGGAAGGGCTAACGACTGGCCAACACGAGCTGGTGCAGCGCATCGTTGCGGCATTGAAAGCAGCTGAACGTCCACTGGTGATTTCCGGCGGAAGTTTGCGCAACACTGCCATCGTCCGGGCTGCGGCCGCCGTCTCCCGGGCGTTGCCAGGCTGCGCGCTTTCTTATCTGACGCCCGAGTGCAACAGTTTTGGCCTGGCCATGTTGACGGATGCCCCGCTGGAGCCCGCCTTCAGCCGCAAAGCACGCGCCGCCATCGTAGTGGAGAACGACTTGTACCGCCGGCTGCCCGCCGAAAAGGTCGATGCGTTTTTCGAGATCTGCGAGCACGTGGCCGTACTCGATTGTCTGGAAACGCCCACCACCGCGAGGGCTGAGTTGCAGCTCCCCGCAGCAACGTTTGCCGAGGCCGAGGGCACGCTCGTCAGCAGCGAAGGACGCGCCCAGCGCTTCTACCGCGTGTTTCCGCCGGACGAGGCGATTCAGGAGAGCTGGCGCTGGCTGGGCGATTGGGCAAACCTCGATCGCGTAATCGGCGATCTTGCCGCTGCGTTTCCGAAGCTGGCCCCGGTTGCTCAGGCCGCGCCGCCCGCGGAGTTTCGCATGGCGGGCGCGAGAATTCCGCGGGAGCCGCATCGCTACAGCGGGCGTACGGCCGTTCTCGCCAACATCGACGTGAACGAGCCTCCGCCGCCTGGCGATCCCGACTCCCCGCTGGCTTTTTCCATGGAAGGAAACTCGGACCAGCCGCCGTCCGCGCTGATTCCGTTCTTCTGGTCGCCGGGATGGAACTCCATTCAGGCCACTAACAAATATCAGACTGAAATCGCCGGTCCGCTGCGTGGCGGCGATCCCGGCGTACGGCTGATCGAACCCGCCAAGGATGGCGCGGAAGTTTCTGTTTCTATGCCGCCAGGCTTTCAGGCCCGCAACGGCGAGTGGCTGATTGTTCCGCTGTTCCATATTTTCGGCTCGGAAGAGTTGACTCAGCGCGCCCCCGCTGTGGCCGAGTTGTTTCCCAAGCCGTACCTGGCCCTGAATTCCGATGACGCTCGTGCATTCGGAGATGAGGTGGAACTGCTCGGGCACGTTCTTCCCGTCAAGCCCATGGCTGGCCTGCCAAAAGGCGTCGCCGGGCTGCCTTCCGGCCTTCCCGGGCTGCAGGCCTTCGAGCTTCCTTTATGGGCGAGGATTTCCCCAAAATGATGACCAGTCCTCATCCTGTCCTGTCAATCATCGGTATTTTGGCGGTGGCCCTCACTATTGCCTCGGGCCTGATCTGGTTGGAGCGGAGGCTGCTCGCGCTGTGGCAGGACCGCTATGGCCCGAACCGCGTGGGCCCCTTCGGCCTGTTGCAGGTGCTCGCCGACATGATCAAGATCTTCATGAAAGAAGACTGGATTCCGCCTTTTGCGGATCGCGCGATTTTCATCGCGGCCCCCGCCGTCATCGTGATCACCG
>CAZXCO010000871.1:0-3536 GCA_964639095.1 uncultured Solibacteraceae bacterium | reverse complement strand
GCCCGGCTCGCGCCATTCGAAGCCCGCCGCGGTGAAAATGCGGCTCTCATTTCAGTGAAAGATTGGATTTCGAAGTGAAAAAAATTCTTCCCGGCTCCACCATCGGCGTGCTTGGCAGCGGCCAGCTTGGTCGCATGTTCGCGATTTCGGCACGCCGCATGGGTTACCGGGTCCACACCTATTCCCCCGACCGCGATTCGCCCACCGGGCAGATTGCCGACGTCGAGATCGATGCCGCTTACGAGGACCTCGATCGCGTGCGTGAATTCGCATCCGCCGTGGACGTCGTGACATTTGAATTCGAGAACGTGCCGGCTCCCACAGCCGAAGCGGCCGCCTCCTGTACACTCGTGCGGCCCGCGGGGGACGTGCTGCACACCACGCAGCACCGGCTGCGCGAGAAGTCTTTTCTGCGGCGGCACGGATTCCCGGTGACAGCGTTCGAGCCGATCGCCAGGGAGGGCGACCTTTGCCGCGTCATGCCCGGCTTCGGCCCGGCCATTCTCAAGACCGCGGGGTTCGGCTACGACGGCAAGGGCCAGTACCGCGTCGCAACGCTTGCCGAGGCCGAGGAGGCATGGAACGCGATGGGCCGGCAGGAAGCCGTGCTGGAGACGCTCGTCGATTTCACCGCGGAGTTGTCGGTCGTGGGAGTGCGCGGGGCCGACGGCCGGTCGGTGTTCTACATGCCGTCGTGCAATCAGCACGTGGACGGGATTCTCGACCTCTCTTTCTCCCCCGCGCCCTTCGGACCGCATGTGGCGAAAGAGGCAATCGAAATCACCCGCGGCATTCTCGAACAGTTGAACGTAACCGGCGTAGCGTGCGTGGAATTTTTCCTGACCAGCGACGATACTCTGCTGGTGAACGAGATTGCTCCGCGGCCACACAATTCCGGCCACCTGACCATCGACGCCTGCGTGACAAGCCAATTCGAGCAGCAGTTGCGATCCGTGTGCGGCCTGCCGCTGGGAAGCGCGGAGATGCCGCGACCCGCCGCCATGGCCAATCTGCTGGGAGACCTCTGGCGGGATGGCGAGCCCCGTTGGGAGCAGGCGCTCGAGCTTCCTGACGTGAAGCTGCACCTTTACGGGAAATCCGAACCACGGCCAGGCCGCAAAATGGGGCACCTGACCGCGACAGCGGCGACGGCGGCCATTGCCGAGCGGCTGGTGCGGGATGCCCGGTCGCGTCTGGCGCGCTGATTCCCTCTATTCTGGATGCAATGGCATCGGCAAAGGGCGGGGCAAAGGGTGATCTCTGGATTTTTCTGATCGGCGTTTTCAAACTGCTCAAGGGGATCGCTCTGGTCATCGCCGGAGTGGGTCTTCTGAAACTCCTCCACAAGGATGTGGCCGCGGTCGCCGAACACTGGATCGAAGTGCTGCGGGTCGACCCGGACAACCGCTTCATCCACCGCACGCTGCTGCGGATTTTCAACGTGACACCGAGGCAATTGCGCGAGCTCAGCGCCGGCACCTTCGTTTACGCTGCCATTTTTCTGACGGAAGGCACGGGACTGCTGCGCCACAAGCACTGGGCCGAATACATGACGCTGATCAGCACGGGCCTGTTCATTCCGCTGGAAGTTTTTGAAATCTACCGGCACTTCACGTGGATGAAGGTCGCGGTAACCACCGTCAATGCGCTGATCGTGTGGTATCTGGCCGCGCGTGTGCGGAGACGCGTCTGACGGAAAGCGCCGTTCTACACGTCGAAGGACCCGCCGCCATCGTCAAACGACGAATCGTCCGCGGAATCGTCAAATGACGAATTATCGGCGAAGTCGTCACCCGAATTGTCGCGTTCGTCGTCGATATCGGGGCTGACGTCCTGGTCCTGATCGGCAGCCTCCGCAAAGCGGGATTCCTCCTCTCCCTGGGGGCCTCCCTGCCCTGCATCATCCCCATAGTAGTTGTTGATGATGGTCTCCGACCCCGGCGAGACGCCGCCGCCGAAGAAACCGCCACCGCCAAAAAACCCGCCGCGATGCCCGAAGAGCGAGGCCAGACTGTCGAAGGCCAGTTCGCCCGCGATCACGCCCGCAGCGGTGGTTGCGGCATTGTGGAGAAAACTGGAGAATCCGCCGCCGGATGGCGGCGGAGTCGGCGGCTGGGTCGCATAGCTGGAACCCTGATAGCCCGAGCCCTGATAACCCGAGCCCTGATAACTCGAGGACGGCTGCTGCACTCCCGATTCCTGACCCCATCCGCCGCCCTGCGCGCCGGGCAGAAAGCCTGGTTGCCCCGGACCTGTCTGGTTCTGCAGCGATTCGATGCGGGCTTTGGCCTGGTTGAGCGCCATTTCCTGAATCAGCACCGTTTGCGTCAGGATGTAAAGCGCATCCGGCCGCGTGCCAATTGTGTGGAGGATCAAGTCCCAGGCATCGCGGTCGATCTGCGGCGCCGGGGCATTGCGGATTCGTTCGGCCAGTCCTGAAATCAACTGTTGTTCCTGCGCGGTCATATCGGCCCTCTCACCTTATGGTACGAGGGTGAAAGCCGGTCCGTTCCGCCGCGTCGCTTATAGTGGTTTTTCAACCCTTCCATAATGAAGACAGCTTTCCTTTTCCCCGGACAAGGCTCGCAATTCGCGGGCATGGGCAAGTCGCTCGCGGAGAATTTCCCCTCGGCTCGCGAATGCTTTGAGCAGGCTGACGAAGCGCTCGGTTTCGCGCTTTCGAAACTGTGTTTCGAAGGTCCGGAGGAAGAACTGAAGAAAACGGAATACCAGCAGCCCGCGCTGCTGGCCGTCTCCTATGCGGCCTTCACGGTGCTCCGGAAGGAGGTGGGCGAGCCGGATTATGTGGCGGGCCACAGTCTGGGCGAATATTCGGCCCTCGCGGCGGCGGGGTCCATCGAATTCGGAGCGGCGCTGCGGCTGGTGAACAAGCGTGGACGCTACATGCAGGAGGCCGTGCCCGCGGGCGTCGGCGCGATGGCGGCGCTGCTCAAACTGCCCCAAGGCAAGCTGGAAGAGGTGCTGGCGCAGGCCGCACAGGGCGAGGTGGTGACACCCGCCGGATTCAATTCGCCCGACCAGATCGTGATTGCCGGAAATCGCGGGGCCGTGGAACGGGCCATGGAACTCGCCAAAGCCGCCGGCGCGAAACGCGCGGTGCCTCTTGCCGTCAGCGCGCCCTTTCATTGCCCGCTCATGACGCCGGCTCAGCAGCGTCTGAAGCCCGATCTGGACGCCACGCCATTCGGTGACCTGCGATTTCCGCTCATCAACAACTGGCAGGCGCGAAGGATAACCACAGGCGCCGAGGCGCGGGAAGGCCTGTATCATCAGGTTCCGAACCCTGTTCGCTGGACCGGGACCATCGGTTATCTGGCCGAGACCGGCGTCGGCCGGTGGTACGAGGTGGGGGCGGGCGCGGTCCTGTCGGGTCTGCTGAGGACGATTGTTTCCGGCGGGAAGTGCATTTCGTTCGGCGAAGCCAAAGACTTCGAGAAGCTGAGCGCTGCCTCGGCCTGAAGAACGAAAAGGCGGCTATCTGCCGAACTCGACTCCGGTGACCGACGGCTCGTGCC
>CAZXCO010000870.1:0-2208 GCA_964639095.1 uncultured Solibacteraceae bacterium | reverse complement strand
GACGCTCGGCGGAATATCGCTGGCGATCGACGGCATCGCGGCTCCGCTCTATTACGTCTCTCCCACGCAGATTAACTTCTTCGTGCCATACGAACTGGCGGGGAAGACGTCGGCCATATTGCGCCTGACCACCGGTTCGGGCGTGATGGAAGCGCCGGTGCAGATTGTGCCGGACGCGCCCGGGACGTTCGTACTCGACTCCGTGGACTCGCCCGCGGCGACGGACGCGACGTTCCAGGTCATCAACTCTTCGAATCCGGCGAAGGCGGGCGAGACGATTATCGTCTTTGCCACTGGCCTCGGCCCGGTGTCGAATGCACCGGGCGACGGTCAACCGGCGCCCTCCAACCCGCTTGCGACCATGGCGGCGACGCCTGTGGTTACGATCGGGGGCCTGCCGGCGGAGGTGCAGTTTGCCGGACTTACGCCTGGTCTTGCAGGCCTCTATCAGGTCAACGTCATGGTTCCGGCGGGCGTGCCGTCGGGAACTGCGGATCTGACGATTTCGGGCGCCGGCTTCAAGAGTGAGGCGGTTGTGATTCCGGTGCAGTAAGTCGCCGGTGCAGTAAATTGTGTCCCTGGCCCGGCGGTCCGATCGGATCGCCGGGCTTTCGTACGACATCTCCCGCTGCGCCCTGCGGGCAACACAACGAACTGAGGTATTGCATGGCCTTCATCTGTTAAGGTGAGGCTAATGTTGCACGCCCCCTCTCTGCAGGACCCCCTTCGTTTCAATCGGAAGACACCCCCGTGCGCCGTGGTCATTTTCGGCGCCAATGGCGATCTTACGAAGCGCAAACTTATGCCGGCTCTCTACCGTCTGGCCTGGGAGGGCCGCCTCGCTCCAGGGTTTGCGGTCGTGGGCCTCTCCCGGACTGCCATGTCCGACGAGCAGTTTCGCGAGCGCATGCGCGAATCGGTTTCGAAATTCCTTGAGGATTCACCGTTTGACGAGGAACTCTGGACGTCTTTCGCGCAGGGCGTGTTCTACATGGCGGGTGACGTTGCGGATCAGAATACGTATCGGCGGCTCGCGGCCTGTCTCGGCGAGGTTCAGAAGAACCGGCAGTCGGGAAGCAACATTCTCTTCTATCTCTCGACGCAGCCGAGTCAATATGCGCCCATCGCCGAAGGCATCGGCGCAGCCGGTCTGGCCAGGAGCGACGGCTGGCGGCGCATCATCATCGAAAAGCCCTTCGGCCACGATCTCACGAGCGCGCGCGAACTGAACGGCAGGCTGCAAAAGGTTTTCGACGAAAGCGACATTTACCGCATCGATCACTATCTGGGCAAGGAAACGGTCCAGAATATCCTCGCGTTCCGTTTCGGCAATGGCATCTTCGAGCCTCTGTGGAACCGGCGGTACATCGATCATGTACAGATCACAGGAGCCGAGTCGATCGGCGTGGAAGGGCGCGGCGCCTACTATCAGGAGGCCGGCGCTCTCCGGGATATGGTCCAGAATCATCTGCTGCAGGTAATGGCCACGGTTGCGATGGAGCCGAGCGCGACGTTTTCCGCGGATGCAGTCCGCGATGAACGCGCAAAACTGCTGCGATCCATTCACGTGATGAAGCCCGAAGAGGTACCCGCAAATGTGGTGCCCGGCCAGTACGGCAGAGGCCGCGTGGGCGGAGAAAAGGCTCCCGGATTCCGCGAAGAGAAGGGCGTCAAGCCGGATTCCCAGACCGAAACCTATGTGGCGGCAAACTTCTTCGTCGAGAACTGGCGCTGGGCGGGCGTGCCGTTCTACATCCGCACGGGCAAATCCCTTCCGAAACGCGTCAGTGAAGTGGCGATCCATTTCCGCTCCGCGCCGCTCGCGGTGTTTCACAACGAATTCGGGGTTGGAAATGGCGCCGCCGGCGAGGGTCAGGAAGTTCCGCCGGGCGTCAATGAGGCAGTGCCCAATCTCCTGATTCTTCGCATTCAGCCGGAAGAAGGCATTTCGCTGAAATTCAACTCCAAACGCCCGGGCGCCGGCATGACGCTGCGGCCGGTGTCAATGGATTTCAATTACGGTTCGAGTTTCGGAGAACGTTCGCCCTCGGCTTACGAAACACTTCTCCTCGACGCGATCATCGGCGACGCCACGCTTTATACCCGTCAGGATATGGTCGAGGCAAGCTGGTCCGTGGTGCAGCCGATTCTGGACTACTGGAGCACGCAGAAATTCGCGTTTCCCAACTATGCCGCGGGCACGTGGGG
>CAZXCO010000869.1:0-2063 GCA_964639095.1 uncultured Solibacteraceae bacterium | reverse complement strand
GAGGCGCTCGTCGGTGGTTGCCACCATCCCGCCCTCGCCGCAGGTCATATGTTTGCCCTGCTGCATGCTGAAGCAGCCGATCGTGCCCATCGTGCCTGACTGCCGTCCGTTCCACTCCGCTCCGTAAGCCTGCGCGCTGTCTTCGATTACAGGCAGATTGCGGGAACGCGCCAGTTCGAGAATCGGACCCATGTTGCAGGGATTGCCGAAGAGGTGCGTGACGATGATCGCGCGTGTGCGCGCGCTGATCCTCGGTTCGATGGTTTCGGCGGTGACGTTGAGCGTGTCCGGATCGACATCCGCGAAGACCGGGATTGCCGTCTGATAGAGGATTGGCGTGAGCGCCCCCATATCGGTGATCGGCGAGGTGATGATTTCATCGCCGGGTTCGGGATCGATGGCGGAAATCGCCGCATGAATCGCTGACGTGCCCGAAGAACAGGCGTGCGCAAAGGGCGTCCCCAGTTTCTCCGCGAAAGCCTTTTCGAGACGCTTCACGAACTGACCTTTGGTGCTGGTCAGCGTTCCCGTGCGAATGGCCTCGGTGACGAGTTCGATTTCGCGATCACCCAGCGTTCTTCCGCTGGCATCCTGGTCGGATGGTAAGACTACACGTTCAACTGCTGCTGCTGTCTGTGTCATGTATTAAGTCCTGATGAATTGAGTCCTGACGAATTGAGACCGGGGGAATTCATTCCTGCCGGAACAGGTACTGCTTGCGAACCGTCCGGGTCAGCGGCCGGGGACGGCAGCGGCGCGTGCAAGAATCTTGACCGGGCCAGGGTGTAAAGCAGCCCGAGGTGTCCTCCAATCGTGCGAACGACTTTCATCTTGGAGCGGCCGAACAGGCGGAGCTCGAGCGTTGCGGGATGCTCTACGATTTTGCGGCCGCCGATCGCGAACTTGCCCGCCAGCTCGGCAACGCCGAGAAAGCCGCCGTGCTGCAGGGGCGTGGCCAGCGCGGCCGAGCGACGGTAAACGCGCAGGCACGAAGTGAAGGTATGCAGTTTGCGCCCGGTCACCACCTGATAGAGCAGGGAAGCGCCTCTCGAAAGTCCCACACGCCAGTGCGGCACATTCGATACGTGTCCGTCGGGATGATAGGGCGAAGCCGTCACCAGATCGACGTCGTCGGTCAGCAGGTCGAGCATCGGCTTGAGCTCACGCGGATCGTAACTGCAATCGCAGTCCATCGAGCAGGCGATTTCGCGTGCGTGCGCGAGGCCGGTCGAGATTGCGGCGGCTACCCCGCGGTTGATGTCGTGGCGGATCAGAAGGGTGCCGTTGCCGCAGGAGCTGAACTGCTCGTTGAGCCTGGCCCACGTGTTGTCACTGCTGCCGTCGTCGACGAGAATGAACTGCACGTCGTAGCCGGGGGACAACTCGCTCCGGAGCTCATCGAGTGCGCGGGCGAGATGGGGAATGGTCGCCTCCTCGTTGTAGCAGGGGACGATCACGCTCACCGGGCGGCGTGGTTCCACGGTTGCTGCGGCGGAACGCAGGTTGACGCCGGAGACAGCGGCGTGTTGTACGCACACCGGCGTCTGCGCGACGCCGAGCGATCCTGCGATGCTTTCAAAGCGATAGCGCTCGAAGAGCTCGCCGATCATCCGCACCATTCGCGGGCCGTTGCGGTAGTGCCGCAGTTCGCGTACCAAAGAGCCGGTTTCGATATGAGGCTGCGCCGGGTCCAGATCCCAGAGCCGGAAGTAGAGGATGAGCGGATCGTCGTGGTGCGCCTCCCAATGGCGAATCGACCAGCGCACGAGGCTCTCGGGATATTGCCGGAAGTAGTTGCCGCCGGCGAAGGGGATCATCAGCCCGCCCAGACTCTGCGAGGAGAGCGGGAACTCCCAGAAAGGACTGGAGCCGATCTGCTGCCGGTGCACGAATCGCCGCCACGGTTCTCCACGGAACGCCCATCCTGTGGGGCTCACGCTGGAGTCGTAGACAAAACCTTCTTCCGCGAGCACCTCAAAGGCCCACAGATCCTTCGGCGTGAGACGCACGTCGGACTGACGGAAGCCGAGAACCCTGTAACCGCAAGCCTGCTCCACGGAGGC
>CAZXCO010000868.1:0-3349 GCA_964639095.1 uncultured Solibacteraceae bacterium | reverse complement strand
CAGGCCGATCGCGCCACTTGCGATCGATCCGCCGCTGTCCAACGTCTTCATATCGGAAAGAGAAAGCTGCCACGGGTGCCTGCACGGCGAGCCATCCGCCGTGACGCTGACGGTAGTAGTCACGACAGCCTTGTTGTAGGTGAGGCTCACCGGCACATAGCACCCTTCGGGCGCGCCCGCCGGAATCGGGATGAGAATCTGGTCGTGACCGGCTTCCGTGGGATGCGGACCGGCGTAGGTCACCGGCGCGTCGATTCCGCCGATGGTTGCGCTGACCGTCGAGCCATAACCAAGACCGGAACCACTCAGGATCAGCGTCTGGCCGGGCTGCGCGGGCGTGGTCAGACCAACCGCGCTGATCGAGCCGTTGGACGCCTTCACCTCTGCGATCGCCGGTCCGTTGCCGCTGGTTCGAAAGAAGGCGAAGCTGGATTGCACGACATTGACGTTGGTCCATTGCGTCGCCTGGCCGTCGATCTTGTAGAGCAGTTCCGCGCCGCCGAGAGGGATGCCTCCAGGGACGACGAAGGTGATCGCGCCCGGCACAGCATTGGTGACGGTGACCGGCAGCGCCGCGCTCGCACCCACAGGACGGATCGAGAGCGTCGCATTCACCGACGCGACGGGCGGGGCCGCATACGGATTGACCAGAAGCTGCGGAGACGGATATGAAAGGACCGCCAGCATACGTGGCGAAACGACATTCGGCGAAGGCGCGGGGAATGACACATAGCCGAGCAGCGTTTGATATCCGAAGCCCGCTTGATAGATGTTCCCGGTGAATGTGAATCCGGGGTATGCCGGAATCGAAGGTTGATACGTCGCCGCATTCTGAACGAGACCCACCTGCGCCTGAAGCGCGAAGCCGGTGAAGAGGCCGAGGCAGGCAACGGTATGACGGGCTTTCACAAAAGATCTCATTGCGGGCCTCATTTGAAGTCCACCGGGCGCGAATCCGCGCTGCTCCAGCGCACGAGCATCAGGAGCGGCGCGCCCGATGGAGTCTTGAACAGTGCGTGCGGAATACCCGGCCCCGTCTCAGTCACCGATGCGGAAAGCACGCCCGCCGCGCCGGCGTTGAACTGGCCGAGCAGATTCGAAGACAGCGTCACCGAGCCCCCGGAAGCGGGCACGAAGCATGTCAGGACAGGAGCGCCGATATACTGCGCGGTCACTGAGACATGCACCACGGCGGCCGAATCGAAGCCGGACCCGTCCCAGGTAATGGTCTGGTCCTGGCTGCGATCGAAAACCAGGGGCGCACCACCGGCGATCTGCAACGGCGGCGGCAGATGGAAATCGAAAGACGAAGCTGCCAGAAGCGGGCCGCCGGACCCTTTCCAGGTCCAGTCGCCCGCGGCAAAAACGGGGGGAGCCAGGTCTTTCAGAGCAGCATCGCCGGAAGGCGGACTGGTCCAGGGAAGCGTCAGGGATGATGTCGCGTTTCCAAGCGTCACGGAGCCGACATCGCCGTTGGAAATGATCGCGCCCAAAAGACTCAATGTGCCGGGACTGATGGCGCAGGGCTGTACAGCACTGCCGGCGGGTGCGGAAAAGTTGGCCGCGATATCCGACGCATTGCGTTGCGGGAAGAGAACCTGCGCCGTTTCCTGCCGCGACGCGCGATCGGATGCGGGCGCCTGAATGGCTGTGGAAAGCGTAACCTCGCCGGTTGTGATCCCGATCCCGTTATCCAGCAGCTTCATCGCTTCGAACGAAAGATCGAACGGGTGATGACACGGCTGGCCATCCGAAGTCTTGCTGAGAAACGAAGTGAGGCTGCGTGTCCCGTACGTCACGGTCAAAGGCACGTAGCACCCGTCGGGCGTGCCCGGGGCAACGCGGAAGTTGATCTGATTCAGACCCGGCTGGCCGGGAGCGGCGCCCGCATACAGGACCGTCTGCGCCACGCCCCCCAGCGTGATTCCCACAGCGCTCCCGGGCGTGGCGCCAAGCCCCGTCCCCCAGAGAACGACCGCCTGCGACGGCTGCGCCGGAGCCGTGAGGCCGTTCAATTCCTGCGTACCGTCCGGATTGATGTTCTGAGCCACAAGCGGCCCCGTGGGACCGCGCCGGAAGAGAGACAGATTCGCCGGCACGATCGAAACGCGCGTCCATTGCGTGTTGGAATTGCTGACCTTGTAAACGAGCTGTGCGTCGCCCGGCGGAACGCTGTCCGGCACAACGAAGGTGATGGCGTACGGTATGACGCTGATGACCTGCGCCGGGGTCGGCGCCGCCGCGCTGGCGGGGAGCAGCGAGACCGTCGCCGCAAGGGTCGAAGGCGGCGCCGTCGGTGTGTAATTCACGATCGCAAGAGACCCCGGCGCGAGCATCGGCGTGGATGGCGCTGGCGCGGCCGAGCCGGCACCCGCATCCGGAGTGCTTTGCACCTGGGCCACGCAGGCACCCGCGACCAGGAGGAAAAACACAAGAATACGCACGCTTCTATTTTGCCTGATTGTGAAGAATTCTACAGAACCTCCCGGTAGTAATCCTCATATCGCGGGATGATCTTGTCGCTGCAGAACCGCGTGGAGGCTGTCCGCCGTCCGGCAGCCGCCATGCGGGCGTGCAGCGCCTCATCGGTAACCAGTTCCGTGACCCGCGCCGCGAGACGCGGAATATCGCCCACTTCTTCCAGAAATCCGTCCGATCCATGCGTAATCACTTCGGGAGTGCCGCCGACGCGCGTGGAGACCGCCGGCACTCCACAGGCCATCGCCTCGAGCGCCGCGAGCCCGAAAGACTCCATTTCACTCGGCATCAGGAGCACGTGGGCAAGGCGGATCAGGCGCTCGACATGATTCTGCTTGCCGAGAAAGTCCACGTAGTCCTTCACGCCCAGCGTCCAGGCAAGATGCTCGGCAGGCCCTCGCTCCGGTCCGTCGCCCACCATGAGCAGCCGCACATTCGCCTCTTTCCGGACCTCCGCCAGAATGCGGATGCAATCCAGCACGCGCTTCACCGGCCGGAAGTTCGAGAGGTGGATCAGCAGCTTCTCCCCGTTGGGAGCGAATTCCTCGATGCCGCGCCGCTCGGGATCCGGTTTGTATGTGTCGCAGTTGACGAAGTCGTGAATGACGCGGATCTCGTTCTCGACGCCGAACACCTCGACCGTCTCGCGCCGCAGATCCTCGCTCACCGCCGTGATCCCGTCGGATTGCTCGATGGAAAATTTCGTGATGCCGAAGTAGGAGCGGTCTACGCCGACGAGCGTGATATCGGTGCCGTGCAGCGTGGTGATAAACGGCAGTCGCCGGGACTTTTCCCGGAACGCGGCGGTCATCTGGCGCGCCAGCAGCGCAGAGATGGAGTGCGGAATGGCGTAGTGGACGTGCAGCAGGTC
>CAZXCO010000867.1:0-6836 GCA_964639095.1 uncultured Solibacteraceae bacterium | reverse complement strand
AAACATGGACCTGATTTCGATTCGACGAGGGAGAAATAAATGACAGGCCGCAGCTCAAAAACAGCAGCATCCATTCTGTTCGTCATTGGCGGAACATGTCTCGCGCAGCCTCCGGATCCTGAAGGAGCATGTGCCGCGCTGAAGCAGTTGCAGATGCCGGGAGTCGCTCTCACGGTGACGAAGACGCAATGGTTCCCCGCCGGTTCAGCGACGCCGGGTCGGGGAGGCGCCGCTTCCGGCGTCAAGCTGCCCGCCTACTGCCGGCTCGACGGGATGATCGACCAGCGGACGGGGGCAGGCGGCGCGACATACGGAATCGGCTTCGCTGTGGCGCTGCCGCAAAACTGGAACGGGCGGTTTCTGCTTCAGGGCGGCGGCGGTTTGAACGGCTCGGTACAGCCGCCGCTTGGCGCGAGCGCGGCAGGTGGCGATCCCGGGCTCGCGCGCGGCTTCGCGGTCGCAAGCACCGATACCGGCCACGAGGGCCGCGGGGGCTTCGATGCGAGTTTCATGCAGGATCAGCAGGCCAGCCTCGACTTTGCTTATGTGGCGATCGGCCGCGTGGCCGAGACAGCGAGGCGAATCGTGGCGCAGCATTACGGCAAGCAGCCTGAACGCTCCTATTTCGCCGGATGCTCGACGGGCGGCCGCGAGGCCATGCTGATGGCGGAGCGGTATCCCACCTACTTCGACGGAGTCATCGCCGGCTCTCCCGCGATGCGCACCAGCTACTCCGGAATCGGCGATCGCTGGGTTGCCGCCTCGCTCAACGAGATTGCGCCAAAGGACGACAAGGGCAGGCCCATCACGCGCAATGCGCTCTCGGAAGCCGACAAGAAGACCGTAATCGAAGGCCTGCTCAACCAATGCGACGCGCTCGATGGCCTGAAGGATCGCATGGTATTTAACAGGAAAGCCTGCCGCTTCGACCCGAAAACACTGGTCTGCCAAGGCGCCAAAATCGACGGTTGTCTCTCGATGGCGCAGGCAACCGCACTCGAGAAGGGATTTGCCGGGCCGAAGGATTCAAAAGGCCGTCAGGTCTATCCAGGGTTTCTCTTTGATACCGGCATCGCCTCGCTGCAGGGCATCCCCGGTCTCCTGCAGGGCGGGTCGAACCCGGTCGGCCCCGGATTCACTGACGTCGGAATGGATGTCGACGCCGCAGTGGAGCGCGTGCTGAACGATCCGGCCGAGCCGCTGACCACAACCTCACGCTGGACCAACCTCAATACCTTCGCGGGACACGGCGGGAAACTGATCTTCTATCACGGCGCCAGCGATCCCTGGTTCTCGGCGCTCGACACAGTCGATTACTATGAGCGCATGTCCAGAGCCAACGGAGGAGCCGACAAGGTGCGCACCTGGAGCCGCTTGTATCTTGTGCCCGGCATGGGTCATTGCAGCGGTGGTCCCGAGACGCTCGATACCTTTGACGCACTGGGAGCGATGGTGCGATGGGTTGAGCAGGGCATTGCTCCCGATAGCCTCACCGCAACCGGCCGGTCATTTCCTGGACGGAGCCGGCCGCTGTGCGCCTATCCGCTGCACGCGCACTATAAAGGACGAGGGACCACGGAAGATGCGGCAAACTTTGAATGCTGGGAGTAAGTTCGGATGTTAGTCCGCCCAGGAAACGTCGCATGAAAAGCGTTGCATCAACGGATTGCGAACGGTGCAGGTGCTTCCGCCCGGCGATGACCCGGATTTCCCGGGCAGCGGATTACTCGATTGACAGACAGCTGCGATCGGTTCGTCTTTCGTCCCGTTTCTCCGGTTACTCCGCCGTAAATCCTGCCCGCATCGCCGCGCGATCCAGCTTATTCCCGCGCTCATACACATCGGCAATCTTCCGCGTGTTATTGATGTCGTCCAGCGGATTCGCATTGAGCACGATGAAGTCCGCGCTCTTCCCCGCCGCCACCGAACCGAGCTGGTCCAGTTTCAGCATCTCGGCCGCCGTCTTCGTCGCCGCCGTCAGCACGTCCCTCGGCTTCATCCCCGCGATCACCATATCGGTCATTTCCTGGTGCACGTTCCAGCCTACGGCCGTGCTTGAATCGGTGCCCAGCACGATCTTTACCCCGGCCGCCTGGAACTTCGCCAGATTGCGCGCCTGAATCCCATAGGCTTCGCGCGCCTTTTTGGCATCATCCGCCCGGATCGCCGCCGGCTCCGCGCGCATCCGTTTGATCTGCGCCGCCGGATACGTTTCCCCGGCGAAATTCAGATCTGCTTCCGTCGTTTCCCGATCCGGCAAAGTCGAAACCGCGTAAACGTTGGGATGCTGTTTCAATAATGCGATCAGTTCGTCATCGGCGTCGCGGTCGCGCACCAGATGCGCGAGAATATCGACTCCCGACCGCAGCAGTTCCTTCGCGTCGGCCAGATAGTAGACATGTGCCGCGACCCGCAGTCCGTTCCGGTGGGCCTCATCGATAATGGCGCGGTACAGTTCCGGCCGCAGCTTCGGAACGGTACCGTTCCGGTCGTCCACCCAGATCTTCACCAGATCGGCCTTCTTCTGCCCCAGTGTCCGCACATCCGCGCGCGCTTCGGCCTCGGTCGTCACGCCATAGGCGACCGGTTGCCAATACGTCCGGCCTGGCCCGGCTCTGGGCATCGCGATTCCGCGCCCCGCGAGCCGGAACAGAGCGGCGCCGGGAGGCGGATTCGCCCGGATCTGATACCCGATTTCGCCAGGGTCGATGCCCATGCTCTGCACGGCCGCGACCCCGTAATACGCCACACGCTGCAGATGATCGATCAGGTTCTCGCGGCTGTAAGTGCCGGCGCCGATCTGATTGGTCTTCGCGATCCACCAGCCCAGGTGAACATGCGCATCAATGAGCGCCGGAATCACCGTCTTGCCCGTCAGATTTACGCGCGCCGCACCAGTCGGCGCCTTCACCGCCCCCTTCCTGCCAACCACCGTGAACTTGCCGCCCTGGATGATGAACGCGGAGTTCTCCACCACACGGCCGTCGCCGTTCACCAACCGCGCGCCCTCAAACAGGATCGGCGCCTGCTGCGCGAATGCCATTATTGAAAAGGCCGGAATCATCAGCACAGTGCGAACAAGACGCATGGGCACTCCTTAAACAGAGTCATGTTATCGAACTCGCGGCTGGAGGACGGATAGGCGCCAAGGGGGACGAAAAGATGTTCGGGCAGCGCCACAAGTCTTTTGTGGACGACGCAACCCGCCCGGCCCGGAACGAAGCCGCCCCGGCCTTTACAATTTAATTAAGGAATGCTCAGCGCTGCCGGAGCCCTGCCCGTAATCCCTGAAAGGCCCTTGACCGATCTTGCGTCCCGCAGGTTTGGCCGTTTCGCCGCATTTGTCCTCACCTGGACGGCGCTCGTGGCGCTCGAAGGCGGATTCGTGCGCGCCACTGGTTCCGGCGCCGGCTGTGGTAATCATTGGCCCTTGTGCAACGGGCAACTGGCTTTCGGCACGCCGGCCACCGCCACAATCATCGAGTTCGCACATCGCTCGCTGACCGGGATCGACACCGCCTTGATCGTGGCACTGGTCGTCTGGGCCTTCCGCCGTTTCCCCCGAGGCCATGGCGCGAGACTCGCGTCGGCGCTTTCGGCCGCGTTCCTGGTGACCGAAGCGCTGATCGGCGCGGCTCTGGTGAAGTTCGGACTCGTCGTCAATGACGCCTCCGTCGCACGGGGCGTCGTGCTATCCATCCATCTCACCAACACCCTGACGCTGCTTGCCTGTCTGACGCTCGCGGTGCGCTGGGCGAGCGACCGGACCGCGGCACGCGTTCCGTTGAAAGGATGGGTAAGTCTGGCCGCCGTGCTTCTGCTCGAAATGACAGGCGCGCTGGCGGCTCTTGCCGACACCCTCTACCCGGTGCATTCACTCGGCGCAGGACTTGCGCAGGACTTGAACCCCGCCGCCAACTTCAGCATCCGCCTCCGTGCGATTCATCCGTTCCTCGCCATAGCTGTCGGGCTCTGGCTGATCTGGTACGCGAAATCCCGTTTCAAGGACTCACCAAATCGGGCGGCCATGGTGATGGCGGCCGTTATCCTCCAGCTTTTCGCCGGTATCTTCAACCTGCTGTTGCTCGTACCGGTCTGGAGTCAGATGGTCCACCTGCTTCTTGCCTACCTCGTGTGGATTGCATTGGTCGACCTGTGCTGGCATCCGGCCCTGAGTCCGCGGCAGCCCTCTGTGGCCGGGGCGATTCCGGTATCCGGGCAAGCAGACTTGCCGTATCTATAAGGAACGGGATGCGGGGACGAGCGCATCCGTTTTCGCGGAGTTCGGTCCTTCTTCACATTTTACTCAGGAATTCCTTATAACTTACTCAGGCGTCACAGGCTATCCTCGGGTCTGGACGCCGCGACCGCAGAATCCGCGGGGGAGCCTGTGTAAACCTGTCTTTCCTGGCTTGTGCAGTCTTCAGTTGAATGTCTTTTTAATTGAAATACCGGCGTGGAGGTGGTCAACAGTTGTGGCCTGGCGCGCATTACGATTGATCGCATCCCTGTCCGGGGTCGCGCTCGTCACGTTTGTGGGTTACGCTGTCCTGCCGGTCAATGCCACAACCCTTGGATTCGCCTACCTGCTCGTCGTGCTGATCATCGCGAGCGTCTGGGGCTTCTTTGACGCTGCAGTGGCATCCATAGCGGCCACACTGACCTTCAATTTTTTCTTCCTTCCGCCTGCCGGCAGATTTACGATTGCCGATCCCCAGAACTGGGTGGCTCTGTTCACCTTTCTGGCGACGGCGCTGATCGCGAGCCGGCTTTCCACGGAAGCCAAACGACGAGCCCTCGATGCAGTCGCCCGGCAGGAGGATGTCGAAAGACTGTATACCTTCAGCCGCGCGATTCTGCTGATTGACAACGCCGACCCGTTCCCGAAGCAGTTGGCCGGAAAGCTCGCTGAAATTTTCCAGCTTCAGGCCACGGTTCTCTATGACCGCCGGACAGATGAGTTTTATCGTGCTGGTCCCTCCGATTTTGAAGGGCTGGACGACCAGCTTCGTGACGCGGCATTACAAGGGACATCGTTCTCTGACACAGAACACAGCCGGGTGATCACTGCAGTTCGATTGGGTTCGGAACCGATTGCGGGCCTTGCGTTGCAAGGCCCCCCTATGCCGGACTCCGTGCTGCAAGGAATCGCCAATCTCGTTGCCATCGGACTGGAAAGAGCACGGGCACAAGGTCTCGCGGCTGAAGTCGAAGCGGCAAGACAAAGCGAGAAGTTGCGAACTACGCTTCTGGATGCAATGGCTCACGAATTCAAGACTCC
The DNA here is from genome assembly GCA_964639095.1 of uncultured Solibacteraceae bacterium. Classification (GTDB taxonomy): domain Bacteria; phylum Acidobacteriota; class Terriglobia; order Bryobacterales; family Bryobacteraceae; genus BOG-234. The sequence continues at coordinate 1,555 of CAZXCO010000867.1, read as the reverse complement.
TTTGACTTCAGTGATGGCTGCAACGACTTCTCTTTCGGCTGATCTGGACCAGCCTCGCGAAAGGCGGGCAGAACTCGTCCGAATTGCCGATGAAGAAGCCAGGCACCTGAAGGAACTCATCGATGATGCCATCGAGATGGGACGTCTCGACGGCACCAGCATCGAGGTTCAGGCTGAGCCTTCCAACGTTGGGGAAGTGGTTCGCGAAGTCATCGCGTCCGTGCGGCCCGAAATCGACGGCCGCCCTGTCAATTTCATCTCTCACGACTACCCGGCTTCGATTGCGATTGACCGCCGGCTCATAAAGCTTGCGATCAAACAGTTATTGGACAACGCCATGAAGTATTCGCCACCGGATCAGCCGATCGAGCTCCAGGTTCACAATGGCAGCGGGATGGTGACCATTGCTGTCACAGATCACGGCGAAGGCATTTCAGCTCAGGAACAGAAACGCATTTTCGAGCGCCTGTACAGAAGTGCCTCTGTTCGAAACACGGTGCCGGGGTCCGGGCTTGGCTTGAGCATCGCCCGGAATATCGCCAGGGCCCACAAAGGAGATCTGACACTGACCAGCCGTCCCGGTGAGACCACGTTCCAGTTGACTCTGCCAACTGACCTGAAGGGAGATCAGAAGTGAGCGCGGCCCGCATTCTCGTCGTCGATGATGAACCTCAGATTCGGCGCATTATGCGCACGACTCTCACCGGCGCGGGATACGAGGTGGACGACGTAAAAACCGGCGAGGAGGCCCTGGCGAGGGTTCGCGATTACCGCCCGGACCTCGTTCTCCTCGATATCAACCTGCCGGGGATGGGCGGCCTGGCGGCATGCAGAGCAATTCGCGCAGACCCGAATGTTGCGATCGTCATGTTGACGGTTCACAACACGGAAACCGCGAAGGTGGAGGCTCTGGACGCCGGCGCGGATGATTTTGTAACCAAGCCGTTCAGCACGCCGGAGCTGCTGGCAAGAATCCGAGCCGTGCTGCGCCGCGTTCCAGCAGTGCAGTCGTCATCCGCACGCTTGTGTCTGGGTGATCTGGTGATTGATTTCGGGGCGCGCACCGTTGCGCACGGTTCGGCAACCAGGCACCTCACGCCGAAGGAACTCGATCTGCTTCGTTATCTCACGCAGCACGCCAATGAGGCGGTATCGCATCGAGAGCTTCTGCAGGCCGTATGGGGGCCTGATTACGGCGATGAAGTCGAATATCTCCGGGCGTTTGTCAAGAGCCTTCGCAAGAAGATCGAACCGAACCCGGACCGTCCTCAGTACATCACAACCGAGCCCTGGGTGGGGTATCGATTCAACGGAACACCCGAACCTTCATAAAGTCCTCGTGCCTTTTCGGGTCTCTGGCTCTATCCTCCGGCTGGCGACGGACCTGGATACAGAGCCGGCAAGTCGCCCTTAAGGTTCCCACCGGAAGTGGAAGTGCCCTTCTCTTCTACAACCGGTTTGCCGCGAGCGGGAGATCGGAATGAACGGAAATTTCTCTCCGCGACGTTTTCAACGCACGGCCTCAACTGCCTCAGCAACGCGCTGTGAGAGTCGC
>CAZXCO010000866.1:0-4412 GCA_964639095.1 uncultured Solibacteraceae bacterium | reverse complement strand
CTTCTTTCTCGGTTATCAGGCTACGCTTCAAAGATCGGACCCGACGACCGGCATCGGTTTCGTTCCCACGGAAGCGATGCGCGAAGGCGATTTCACCGCGGTCACGCAGCCTGTGTGTAACTCCGGTCGCCAAATCCAGTTGAAAGCGCCGTTTGTGGACAACAAAATCGCGCCATCGCTGTTCAGCCCGGCCGCATTGAATCTGGTCAAGCGCCTGCCCACACCCGCAGACGCCTGCGGCACGGTTCGCTATGGCACGGTCAGCAACAGCAACGAGAATCTCGGGCTCGCGCGGATTGATTATCAGATCAACGAGAAGCATACGTTGTTCGCGCGCTACTACATTCCGCATCTCGAACAATCGTCCAGCTACAACAACAACAATCCGATGACGCTGACGTCGCCGTTTGTCACGGATAGCCTGCAGTTTTTCGTCCTTGGCCATACGTGGCTGATCAACTCGAACACGATCAGTTCGTTTCACGCGAGTCTCAATCGCGAGTCCATCCAGAAGGGCTCCCCGCCCTTTTTCACCGCGAAGGATCTGGGCGTGAATATGACTCCGCTGGTGCCCGGCTTCGTGGTGATTCAGGTGACGGGCGCATTCAACGCGGGGTCGAATGCCTCTCCTCCGGGACACGTGTTTTCCACGTCGCCGCAGCTTACCGAAGATGTCAACATGGTGCGAGGCTCGCACCAGATCGCTTTCGGCGCGAACTGGATCAAGACGATGGAGAACTATGTCATCAATCTTGCGGGATTCGGAAATTTCAACTTCAATGGTCAGGCCACGGGCCTTTCGATGGGTGACCTGCTTACCGGCAAGCTCAACACCTTTCAGCAGGCCAATGCCGCCCAGGTGTACCAGCGCCCGCTCTACGTCGGGCTCTATGCGCAGGACAGCTGGAAAATCCACCCGCGCCTGACGCTGAATTACGGGCTCCGATGGGAGCCGTTCTTCCCGATCTCCACCAAAAACGGCTTCGTGAATCATTTTGATCCCGCGCTGTTCGCCGCCAACGTGCACAGCACGGTTTACCCGCAGGCGCCTGCCGGAGTCACCTTTCCCGGCGACCCTGGCTATCCGGATAAAGCCGGCTATTTCGGCAGAAAAGCGGATTTCGCGCCTCGCTTCGGCCTCGTGTGGGACCCGAAGGGCGATGGGCGGATGACGATCCGGTCGTCGTATGGCATCTTCTACGATCTGCCTCCGGCGCAACTGGATTATCAATACGCTCTTTCACCGCCCTACGGGGACTCGATCACCCGAACGAGCCCGCCGGGCGGATTCGATGATCCCTGGGCCGGCTTTCCGGGCGGCAATCCCTTCCCCACTCAACTGGGTAAGAACGCATTTTTCCCGACGCTCGCGACTTATATCAATATTCCGCTGCACGTCCATCCGACGTATCTCGAACAATGGAACGTGAGCATCCAGAAGCAGATTGGAGCCAACTGGCTGGCTTCGGCAAGTTACATCGGAAACCGGAGCGTCCATCTGTGGACATCGGGGCAGGGGAATCCGGCGGTCTATGGTCCGGGCGCCACTACCGGAAACACCGATGCGCGCCGCGTGCTGAATCTCGAAAGCCCCGCGCAGGGCACCTATTTTTCCAGTCTCTATCAACTGGACGACGGTGGCACGGGAAGCTACAACGGAATGTTGCTTTCGCTGCAGCGGCGTATGGCGAATGGCGTCACGGTGCTGGCAAATTACACGTGGTCGCACTGCATCAGCGACCCGGCTGTCAGCGTGCTGGCGACGGCCGCGAATTATATGATTCCGTTCAACCGGCGCGCCGATCGCGGCAATTGTCCGGCGTCGGACGTGAGACACGTTCTGAATCTTTCGGCGGTGGCTCAGTCACCGAAGTTTTCGCAACGATGGCTGGATGTGACGGCGGGGCACTGGCAGTTTTCAGCGATCGTCGCCGCGCAGTCCGGTAACTTCTTCAACGTGACAACCGGCGTCGACAATGCGCTGACGGGTCAGACGAACCAGAGGCCGAACCTCATCGGCGACCCGATCCCGTCCAATCAGAATGTCAATCAGTGGCTGCTGCCGGGTGCATTCCAGTCGCCGCTTCCCGGCACGTATGGAGATCTCGGCATCAATCGGTTCGAGGGGCCGGGAAGCCTGCAATTCGACATGGGCCTTTCGAGATTATTCCCGATCCGCGAACAGAAGAAACTGGAACTCCGGGCGGAAGCCTTCAATATATTGAACCGGTTGAACCCCGGCAATCCGACGATAACGCTGAACAGCCCGAATTTCGGAAAGATTTTGACGGCTTCCGACCCGAGGATCGTGCAGCTCGCGTTGAAGTTCATGTTTTGACGGCGGCTCACCGATTCGTTTTTGTAATCAACCGCACCTCGCTCGCTGCAGATATTCGCGAAATCATAAACGTTTAACAACCAGTCGATAATCTCGGGTTTATGTTTCGGCCTCGAGATTTCTATGTGGCATTGGGGTTCATCTGTTGTCTCGCCCCACGCCTCATTGCGCAGAACCCATCCGCCTCATTGATCGGCGAGATTTGGGATGCATCACATCGCCCGGTTCCGAACGCGACGGTCGAGGTGAGGCAAGCGCAAACAGGCCTGGTGCGGGTTGCGGAAAGTTCGTCATCCGGCGGATACGCCATTCAGGGGCTTCCGATCGGCCACTACACGATTGTGGCGCGAAAGGCGGGTCTCGCGGTCGCACAACCGCAGGAAGTCGATCTGCTGGTCGGGCAGGCCCGTGAGATTGATCTGATGCTGGGGGTTGAAGGGCAGACGTCGCAGGTCAGTGTCACGGCCGCCGTCAGTGAAATCGACCCGAGTTCCGCAGTCGTGGGCGCCCGTTTCGTGCAAAGACAGATCGACGATCTGCCGATAAACGGACGCAACTGGACGACGCTGCTGCCGCTGACGCCAGGCGCGACGGATCCCGGCTCCTCCGATCAGCGAACGGTGCGGTTCGCCGGTCACGGGCGCGACGATAACAACATTACATACGATGGCGTGGACGCGACGGGAATTTCCAACCAGCCGCAGAAGACAGGCATCCGCCTCGCAATCCCCGCGTCTTCGATTTCGGAATTTCAGGTCGATTCCACGCTCTCCACAGTGGATTCCGCGGAGGGGACCGGGGGACAGATCGTGCTGGCCTCGGTGGGCGGCGGCAATGCATTTCACGGACAGGCATTCGATTATTTTCGAAACGATATCTTCGACGCCCGGGATCCGTTCTCTGTGCGCACGCCTCCCTTTCGCCTGAATCAGTTCGGCGCGAATGCGGGCGGGCCTGTTGTCCACGACAAAACGTTTTTCTTCGTGGCTTTCGAGGGATCGCGCCAGCGCCTGGACCAGACGCTGCAGGGATTCACCCCCAGTGCGTCGTACCGGGCGGCCGTTCTCGACGCATTTCCCCAACTGGCTCCCGTGATCAGCGCCTTTCCCGCCGGAAACCTGCCGCAGCCCGGCAATCCGGCTATCGATCGATTCGCGGGCCTGAGTCCCCAACGGATCGACGAGACTTCCGGCATGATCCGCATTGACCACCGGTTCACGGAGAAAGTGAGCGCCTTTCTGCGCGTCAACGTGGATGAAGAAGTCAGCGACGCCCCGCTGAACAATCTGCAGGACCGCACCGTCGTCGACAATCGCCCGATCAATGGAGTCGTCAGCCTGACGCAGGTGATTTCGCCTTCGATGTTGAACGAGGTGAAGGCCGGATTCAATCAGGTCTTTTCACGAACCAACAATGAAACCTCGACACCGTACACGATCTCGGTCAGTGGGTTCACGAATGTGAACGCAGCTCAGACGCGCCAGGAAGACGACACATCCGCGTCGCTGATCGACAACTTTTCGATGAACGTGGGGCGGCATTCCCTGCGCATGGGAGTCGAGGGACGCCGCGTTTTCATGAATCCCGGCAGTTCGGCCACAGGGACGCTTTCGTTTGCAGATCCGGCCGCTCTGGCTCTCGATCAGCTCAACACGGCCTCTGTGACAGACGCGCTTCCAATGAAGCGGCTTCGCAAGACTCAGGCTTTCGGCTTCATCATGGATGAGATCAAGGCGTCGCCCGGCATTACGGTGAATCTGGGGCTTCGTTACCAGTTCTTCAACGTCTTCCACGAAACGCAGAATCGCGCGGTTCCCTTTGACTTCGCCACCTGCGGCGGATTTTGCACGCCTCGCGCCGCTTTCTCCAACCCGCGCAGGGGCGATCTCGATCCGCGAGTCGCCGTGGCATGGGCGCCTGCGATCTGGCACAACCATACGATGTTTCGCGCCGGGTTCGGAATCTATCATGGCGACGGACAACTGGAGGACCAGAATCTGCCGGCATCGAACGATCAGGCGCGCTATTCTCTCTCATCGAGCCAGATTCCGGGACTTGCGTATCCGATTGACGC
>CAZXCO010000865.1:0-4048 GCA_964639095.1 uncultured Solibacteraceae bacterium | reverse complement strand
GCGCCACGAGGCCGCATGCGCCAGGCGGCACGGGAACTGCGCCCGCGAGGAAAGCGTCAGCGTGCTAGACGACGCCGAACGTGGAAAAGAGCCGGGTGGGGCGGCGGCGCGAGTCCTTCGGCGTGCAGATCAGGAACGCGAGATAGCGTCCGGGCGCGACAATGGCGCCGGTCCTCGTCCGCAGATTCCACGGAACCGGCGCCGGTCCAGGGCCGACGTTATCGGAAATATCTTCAAACAGCGGTCCTCCCCGGCGGGCTTCACCACGGAAGATCTGCACGCGCACCATGCACTTGAGGGGCATATCCACCACAAAGTGGCCGCCCGATGGCCGGGTCGCCGGGTCCTTCACGAAGCGCACGCGATCGGCGATCATTCCGAGCGTTTGCAGATCCACGCCGGAGTCCTGCGTCAGCGCCAGAGCCATGCTGGGCTTCCGCGGCGCGGTCGGATGCATCTCGGCGATCGTGTGGTACGGACCTTTCTTCTTTGGCGGCGGCGATTCGAGAGTGTTTGGACGGTTGGGCTCGGTTCCCCACACTTTGGACTGCAGAACCGTACTGCCATCGCTCGCGGCCATTCGAACCCGGCAGGTGGTGTAGCCGGAAGTATCCACCGCCAGTTTCACCGGTAGCTCCGCTTCGAGATCGACAGCGCCGAAATCCAGATTGAACGCGAGTCCGCCCTGGCCCGGCAGAATGCCGGCCGCCCCGATCATCCCCGCTCCCCCGATCAGCAGGCTGCGTCGTGAAATCATCGCTAATCCCCCTTCGGCAAATAAATTTCGAGCAGAACCCCGAGCGCGCGATCCACCGTTTTCAGGACGGCGAATGCGAGAAATCCGAGCGCAATGAGCAGCGGTCCGCGGACCGAGTAAGGCTCGTCCAGCACCTCATCGAGAACCGTTGGCAGAATCTCGTGGCCATCCTGCAGCACGGAATGGGTTCGCAAGGTTCCTTTCACGTTCAGTGCGGGAGAGTTCCGTTTCTCCGGGCTTCCGCTGAGGGTGATCGATTCGATCCAGCCGGAATCGACCTGAATCTGCAGATTGACGGCCCGATCGGCGAGCAGCCCCGGAAGGGTCTTGTCCTCGACACGCAGATCCGGATTCAGCGCGCCCGTAAAACTCAGTTCGGCCCCATCCCTGCCGCTGTTCAACGAAACCTGATCCTGCTTTCGTCCGGTCGCGGCCAGCAGAGGAAGGTCGCCGGGATCCTGATTGAGCGTGAGGTCGAGCGAAGGTCTCGCAGGCTCAGAATCCGGATCCGGAGAGGCCGGAGCCTCGGAAACGAGTTCGACTCCCGCCAGATACTCGCCTGCCGCTTCCGCGCTGAAACTTTTGACGAGACTCTGCGATGCGATCTCGGGAATGCGGTAACGGTTGCCGTGCAGCGTGACGGTGCCGCTGCCGAGCAGCAAACGGACATCGCCGCGCTGCATCGATTCCACACTCACGACCGGCTTCAAACCCGGGCCTCCGGCGCCTTTGAGAACCGCTCCGGGATCGAGACTCAACTCTGCCTTTCCGGCATCCCCGTGCGGAGCCAGTTCCAGATCGGGCGGCGCCTGGTTGGGGTCGCCGCTTCCTTCCAGACGGAACGATTGCAGCGCGACGCTCCTCATCGGCTGTGACTCTTCCGCGAATTTCAGACTCGCGACATTCCTCAACGCGCCGTCGAAGCCGCGCGCGCCGATTGCCCGCAGGTCCGTCGGTCCCTGATGCAGCTTCAGTTGCACAGGAACCGGGGCGGCGAATTCCCGGCAGGCGATGTCGAACTTCAGGTCTTTTGCCAGCGGCTTGTTGAAATACAGCGCCAGGCCGAGGATTACCACGAGAATCCCCATGTGCCACGAAGATTTCGATACGGCTTGCTTCTGCGCCGGTGTCAGAGCCAAAGTTATTCTCGCTTCCCGCCCGAGTTCGGAAGAAACATTACGACTCAGGATTTAATGTAGCTCGATTTTGTGCGTCTACGTTCCTGTTCCACTTCGGATTTCACGCGCCCGGCAGCCGGATTCCGCTAACCTTGAACTGGCGTGTAAAACCGCCCCTTTCTGTTCTTCTGCTGAGCCGCCCCGGCGGCTCATCGAGCGCGGAAAAGTACCGGATGAACGTCTTGATTACAGGCGGCGCCGGATTTATCGGGTCGCATCTGGCGGACCGGTTCGTGCGAACCGGCTGCCGCGTGTCCATCCTCGACAATCTGACGACGGGTTCTCTGAAGAACCTGGCGGGGATTCTTTCGTCCCACCGGCTTTCATTCCGGAAAGAATCGGTTCTCAACGCGGCGGCCGTCGAAGACCTGGTCGATTCGGCGGATCTCGTCGTGCACCTCGCCGCGGCCGTCGGCGTCCGGCTCGTGGTGGAGAACCCCGTGCGCACCATCGAAACGAATGTCCACGGAACCGAGGTTATCCTTCGGGCGGCGGCGAAACGGCGCCGCAGGGTCATCCTCGCCTCGACTTCGGAGGTGTACGGGCTGAATACGGAGATTCCCTTTCGTGAAACCGCAAACTCTGTGCTCGGCGCCACCACGCACCGACGCTGGGGATACGCCTGCTCGAAAGCGCTGGATGAGTTTCTGGGGCTCGCTTACTGGAGGGAGAAGCGCGTTCCTGTCACCATCGTGCGCCTCTTCAATACCATCGGCCCGCGCCAGACATGGAAGTACGGGATGGTCGTGCCGACATTCGTTCGCCAGGCGCTGCGCGGCAGGCCGATTACCGTCCACGGAAACGGCAGGCAGAGCCGTTGCTTTGCGTTTGTCGATGACGTGGTCGAAGCTCTCGTCCGCATTGCCGCGTGCGATGCGGCGGCGGGCGAAGTCATCAACGTGGGAAGCGAGAAAGAGATCAGCATGACGGACCTGGCGGAGCTGGTGCGCGACGCGGCGGAATCGAATTCTGAAATCCGGCACATTCCTTATGAAGTCGCCTGGGTCCCGGGCTTCGACGATATGCCGAGCCGCGTGCCCTGTCTGTAAAAGCTGGAAAGGATGCCCGGCTACCGGCCGGAAACGCCGGTCGAAACCGCCGTGCGCGCGGTCATTGAAGACCTGCGGGAGAAACTGGCGGTCCGGAAGCCCGAATACCGGACCTCTGCGGCGGCGAACCGATGAGAATTCCTTCGGCAATTCACAAGAACGGCGACCCGGCGCGGCGGCCCCGCGTGGCGGTGATCATGCCCGTCTACAACGGCCAAAAGGATTTCGAGGCCAGTATGGAATCCCTGTCGCGCTCCACCGAACCGTGCACCGCCGTCGTGGTCGATGACGGCAGCACGCCTCCGCTGGATGTTTCGCGGTTCGACGTCCATCTGATCCGGCTCGAGCGGAACCGGGGCGCGATTGCGGCCGCGAATGTGGGGCTCGAATTCATCCTTCAGCAGGGCTACGAGTTCATCGCCCGCCTCGATGCCGGCGATCTGGTGCATGAAGAGCGGCTCGCCCGCCAAATCGCCTGGCTGGATCGTCATCCCGCCTGCATGCTTGTCGGGTGCGACACTGACGTCTACAACGGAAGCGAATACCAGTTCACGATCACGCCGCCGAGAAACGAAAAGGACCTGGCGGCAGGCTTGCGAGAGCACTCCTGGCTGCTCCACTCCACTCTCATGTTTCGTGGATCGGTTCTGGCCGAACTGGGGTTGTATTCCGAAGAGTTCGAAGCCGCCGAAGATCACGAGATTTGCCTTCGCGTCGCAACGCGGTATCCGATCGGGGTCGTTCCCGAGCGCCTGGTTTCGACGATTTACACGGCAAATGGCATCACGTTCCGGAAAAGACGAATACAGCTCATCAGCAGGCTTCGCATTCAGTCGAGATATTTCTGCTGGGCGTCTCCCAGATCTTATTCCGGCATCTTCAAATGTCTGGTCTCGCTTTCTCTGCCTGCTTCTTTCGTGCGGTGGATGAAGCGCACGTTTATTTACCGGCGGACCGGCGGGCCGGCCGTCGAAAGCCGCGCCGTCTGAGAGCAAATCCGGCGCGGCATGCTCCGGAATCCGGATATATACTGGCCCACGGAGCGACTGCCGTGAAAAGATTCC
>CAZXCO010000864.1:0-3827 GCA_964639095.1 uncultured Solibacteraceae bacterium | reverse complement strand
CGATTTTCTCGGCGACGTCGTCACGGCTTTCTTCTTCGGAGGCTGCTTGCCTGGCTGGACGGGGACGACGTCGCGCTTCTTCACCGCGTGATAATAGGCCCACAGCAGATGCGCCGCCACACCGCGCCATGGCCGCCAGGCCTCGGCCATCTTGGTGAGCGCCTTGGCGTCCGGCCGCTTGCGCAGGCCGAAGGCGAGCCGCGCCGATTCCTGCTGCCCGGCATCGCACGTGTGTGCTGTCCGAAGCCGCTTGACCGGGCGATCTTTCTCTTTACCGCTCGTACCATCGCCCGCAGCCGGCAGCATCGCCTCCTCCTGGCGGTTTACGGCGGCGCGGGAATCTCGCTTGCGCTGACGTTTCTGAGTACGTTCTTTTCGGGCGACACGCGAGGACGCGCGGATTCGCCCAGTATTCCGTTCCTCACGGTGGGGTGGCTGCTCCTGTTTGCCTCTGTCGCCGGAACGCGGGCGCTGTTCGTGTTGCCGCAGGAGCCCGGCGCGAACTGGCTCTTCCGTGTCACGCAGGTCCGGAACTCACGCCTCTACTTTTCGGCCGTGCGCCGCGCCCTCGTTCTGACGGCCGCTCTGCCTCTGTGGATTGGCGCCGCATGCCTCTATTTCCACATCTGGCCGGTGGGGGTGGCAGGCGGCGCTCTCCTCCTGCTGATCCCGGCGGGCTTGATTTTCGTATACGGCTCGTTGCGTGAATTTCGCAAAGTCCCGTTCACCTGTTCCTGGTTCCCGCAGAGCGCGCAGAGCCGCATGCGTGTGATGGTCTGGGCTCTGGTTCTGACGGTCTTCGCGGGCATGGTTTCCGGGCTCGAACTCTGGGGTCTGTCGCGGCCCGCTCGCCTGGTGGCGCTCATGCTGGTTCTCACAGGGATTGCCGTTCAGGTTCGCATACGGACGCTGGAGACTTCCGGCGGCGATCTTCAGTTCGAGGATGCGTCGGGCATCGATCTGCAAACGCTCGATCTGGCCGGCGAGCGCCTCGCAACTGCCGAAGATCCCGCACCGGCGCCCCGGTCGTGGCTGCGTCCACGGCATTTCGCTGTCATTCTGCTGCTGGCGGGTCTTCTTTATGAGCACGCTGGACGCGCCCGTGATCGCGCGGTCTACCCCGAAGTCGGACGGGCGTACGACATCGGCGGCCGGAAGCTGAACATCGCCTGCGCCGGAGAGGGCTCCCCTGCGGTGATTTTCGAGGCGGACTGGGGCCAGACCGGATATGCATGGCTGCCGATCCAGCAGCAGGTGGCACGATTCACCCGCGCGTGCTGGTACGACCGCGCAGGCTACGGCTGGAGCGATCCGGGGCCTTTCCCGCAGCACAGCGACCGGATCGCGCACGATCTGCACGCGCTGTTGCACGCCGCGGGTGTGGCTCCGCCTTATCTTCTGGTGGCCCATGGAATGGGCGCCTTCCATGCCCGCGTGTTTCACGGATTCTATCCACGCGAGACCTTCGGGCTCGTGCTGGTCGACCCGATGAATGAGGACATGACGATCCATATCCACAACCACATCGAATTCTTCCGGCCGTTCATGGTGCACGTGTTCGAGACGATCGGCGCCTTCGGCGGCTGGCGACTATTTGCCGACGAGCCGCGGAGCGCGCCGCCTGGCTATTCGCTCGAGGAGTGGAAGACCATCGCCATGCTGAACGGGCAAACCAAAGCCAACGCCACCATGCCGAAGGAACCGCCGCTGTGGATCGACGGCGAACTGGCGCGCGCCAGCGGGAAGATGGGCTCGATTCCGCTGATCGTTCTCTCGGGGGAGAAGCCGGGTCCGGTGGCGGACGAGAAGCTTGAAGATCACGAATTGACGCTGCGGCTGAACCAGCAACTGGCGGCTCAATCGGCCCGAGGATTGTGGTGGAGCGTAGATGCGCGCCAGAACCGGATGCGCTTCGAGGCTCCGGCCGTTATCGCTTCCGCCATCAAGAGGGCGTGGCGTTCAGTTCCCTGAGACTTCTGCGGCATCCCCGGCGCGCTGCACGCGCGTTTGGACCCAAAGCCTGTTTGCCGGGACGAAGAAAACGGCAGGCGAGACCAGCGCGGCGGCGTTCATCACCAGAAACGTTCTCGCCGGCGAGGTGAGCCGCTTCAAAGCGGAAGCGGGCGGAACAACGGGGTTGATCAGCGCCAGGACCAGCCAGAATGCTCCAGCGCCCAGCACAACGGTGCGAAACCAGGACGCAGGGAGCGCTGCCGCCGCGCCGAAGAAAACGAGAATCAGCCAGGGCAGTGCCAGCCGGCCGAATTTGTGCGAGAGGAAGTGAAATCGCATCCGGTTCCGGCTTGTGAACAGTTCCGGAAACCGGGCATGCACCTGCCAGAGCCCGGCGAGCGTGCGGAACCGGCGGCGGAATTCAGTGCCCGCCACGGCCGGATAGTCGAACGCAATGGCCGCAGGATCGAAGATTACGCGATAGCCGCGGAAGAACGCGCCCAGAGGAAGCACGGCGTCGTCGCTCAGAGTGTCGGGCGGAAGCGGGAGAGCGAGGCTCCTTCGCATGGCGTAGATACACCCGGTGGCGTTGAAAAGCGAATCGATTTCGGAGTGGCGCAGGCGCGCCCGAATCTCGTAGCGCCAGTAGAGATCCATATCCGCCTGCTCACCTGTGTCGCCCCGCAACAGATGAAGTTCTCCCGTGACCGCGCCCACTGTGGCGTCGGCAAAGTTGGAGACGAGATGGCGCAGGCACATGGGGTCGAGAGGCTGGCGGACGTCGGTGAAGAAAAGAAGTTCTCCCGTGGCGGCGCTCAGCCCGTAGTTCAGCGCGGCCGACTTGCCGCCGCGAGGTGCTTTTACCAGCGTGACTCCTCTGCCCTCGAATTCCTGTACGATCGCCTCCGTTCGATCGGTTGAGCCATCGGAAACGACCAGGATGTTCATGAGGTGGCGGGGATAGTCCAATGCGAGAAGGGCTTCCAGCTTGCTGCGGATCATGCTCTCGCCGTTGTGGACCGCCAGAATCACCGACACCGTGGCTTCAAAGCCCGGATCTTTGGCCACCGGCGGCCGCAGTGCTTTCCCCCTGCCGCGGAGCAGCAGCAGCGGATATCCAATGAGAATGTGCAGAATCAGCGCAGCCGAAGCAATCAGGGTCAGAAAGGCGATCATCGGGAGCGGTCGTTCCGGCGGGGCGCCGGGCTCTCCAGCATGATTTCCGCATCCATCCAGAGCGACCCTTCCTTGACGTAGAAGAGATCGTATTCGATCTGGCGGCACTCATCCGCCAGCTCGTCTCCGGCAGGTGCGTGCATCTGCGCCCAGCCGAGAATGCCGGGCCGCACCGAAAACCGGTGGGAATAGAAAGGCATGAGGCCGGTGAGATAGCGCGCGAATTCGGAGCGTACGGGTCGCGGACCCACCAGCGCCATGTCGCCCCGCACCACGTTCAGCAACTGCGGCAGATTGGTCAGGTGCAGCCGCGAAATGATCCGGCCCGTGCGTGTCATGTCCCCGGGGCTGTCCGGGCGCGTGGTTCGAAAACGCAGCAGCCGGAATGGAATGTACTGGAACCCCGCGCACTCGATCCCTTCCAGAACGGGGCCGGGACCGGAAAACAGCGCCACGGCGAGAGCGGTCAGAACGAATATGGGCGAGAGCGCGACCAGCAGGGCCATTCCAATCAGATTTGTGTAGACCGCCTGAACGGCCATCGTCCGGCTGTCGCCGCGCAGGGCCGAGGAAAGCAGCAGATCGACCGGCTCCAGCCGTTCGCAGCATACGCGGCTGAAGCGTCTTTCATAAACGGCGGGTGCTTCCTCGACGACCACCCCCGACAGACTGCAGTTCAGCAAAAGAGAAGGAGGAAT
>CAZXCO010000863.1:0-1876 GCA_964639095.1 uncultured Solibacteraceae bacterium | reverse complement strand
GCGTTTACGGCCACCGTCGGCATCGACGATGAAGTGCCGCCCGGCACGGGTTCCGGCGATTTCCAGGTTTTCGCCGATGGCGTGAAGAAATTCGACAGCGGGCATATGACGGGAGGCAGCGCAGCCCAGCCGGTCAATGTCGATGTCACGGGGGTGGACGATCTCGCCCTGGTGGTCAGCGACGGCGGTCTCGGGACCGGAAATTCGCATGCCGACTGGGCGGGAGCGCGCCTGAACTGCACCGGCTTCTGAAAGACGATTCTCCCGGGCGACCAGCAGGGCCACATGATTTCCTCAGCTTCGAATTCGGAAATTTCGGTATCGCGACGGGTCATGGACACTCTTGCCCGCTGGTTTGAGCTGGGGGCAGGCAAATCGGAACGATTCGCCTCCATGGAGGGCCTACGCGGCATCGCCATCCTCCTGGTCTTTCTGGCCCACTACTACGACATTCTGTGGCGGGATCTGCAATTGCACAACAGCACGATGACGACGGTCGGACGCGCGCTCCTGGGCGCCGGAGGAACCGGAGTCGATCTGTTCTTCGTTCTGAGCGGATTCCTGATTTACGGCGCGGTCCGCAAGCCGGCGCTCGACCTGCGGCGGTTCCTGCTGCGCCGTACGCAGAGAATCTACCCCGCCTTTCTCGCGGTGCTGTTGTTGTATCTTGCGATGACGCCTTTTCTCCACCTCGTGCACGGCGCTTCCGCGCGCTATTCCAGCCGCGTACCCGATACGCTCGAAGGCGGCTTCCTCTACCTGCTGGCCAACGTCGCGTTTGTGCCGGGCATTTTCCCGGTCCGGCCCGTCATGAACGTGGCATGGTCGCTCAGCTATGAGTGGTTCTTTTATCTTTTGCTGCCGCTTCTGGTCATCGCGCTGGGACTGTGCCGGTGGAGCCGAAGCGCGCGCTGTTCCTTTTTCCTGGGCGGCGCGGTCCTGTTTCTGATCGCCAATATTCTCTTCCCCGCGGTGTTTTACTTTCCTGATAATCCCGGCCGCGAGAGCCACGTCGAGGTCGTGATGTTCGCCGGCGGCATTCTGCTCTACGAGCTGGTCGAGACCCGGCGGATGTCGAAGTGGAATGCGGCGGCGTTGGATACTGCCGCCCTCCTGCTCGGAACAGGCGCCGTGGTCGCGGGCGCCATCGCCGGAATCGTCAAGCTGTCGATCGCCGCTCCGGATCCGCGCATTTCGGAAGTCGAGGCACTCCTTTCGACGGCGCTGTTCATTGGCTATTCGACCCTGGTGCTATCGGCTCTGGCGCCGCACACGATCACCGCACGCGCTCTGAGCTTCAGACCCCTGCGGTGGCTCGGAAACATGAGCTTCTCCTTTTACCTGATTCACGGACTGCCGATGCACGTGCTCGGAATCGCGGCGGCCCGGCTTCATGCAGGCAGTCTCAGCGGCCCGATGCTCTGGATCGCGTTCATCGCGGCGCTCCCGGTTGCGTTCCTTGCTGCCGCAATCGCGAGCACGGTGCTGTTTCTCGCTGTGGAAAAACCGCTGTCGCTTGCCTCTTCCCGGCGTCCGCCGGCTGCAGGCGCGCCTGTTGCCTCCGGCACACAGAAGGTCGCCGCGGCGGTGTAAGTGGGCGAATCGAACAGGAATCGATGATCCACGATCCGCCAGTTTCGAGATTGAGCCCGATTTACCCGGCTGGATTGCCTGCGGCGTCCGCTGTTCGTATGGAACGGCACGCGGATTGCAATCCTGAGATTTTCTTTCAGGTGATTACGCGGATACGATTACGAGAGGGCGGGCCTCGGCGAAAAATTTTTCGCCGAAGCGCCCGTGTTTCAATCCGCGGCGTGTTTTCGAAACCCGGTTCGAAAACCGCCGGCATTGAACTCTTCAGGGGCTGAAAACAACA
>CAZXCO010000862.1:0-2015 GCA_964639095.1 uncultured Solibacteraceae bacterium | reverse complement strand
CCAGAACAATGTCAAAGGTCCGATCATTCCAGCGGATCGGGCTTTCCACGAAATCGGCCTCCATCAGGTTCGGACCTGGGTTGTGTATGGCCATGTCGAGCCCGTAGTAGCTGATATTCCGGGACACCAGATGCCGCAGTGTAGCCGGTCCGCAGCCGACGTCGAGAAGGTCGCACTGTTGGCCTTTCGCGAGCCGATTGATGAGCCGCGCGCACTTCTCCATCCTGAAGTGCGGTTGCACGTACTTGAGGTTTTCACTCGCCCAGAAGTCGCGCTTATAGTATTTGTCGGTTGTTACGTGCATATTGAACAGGCTTCACTCGCTTCTCACGGAAGCCGTTATGCTCCCGCGCTTTCCGACCCGGATAGCTTTCCGAACGTCTCCAATGGATTCGCCACCGCCCGTGTCAGGCGTGCAGCCACGGCTCTGCCCAGACGCAGCGAACTGAAGCCGACTCCGGCTTCGATCAGCTTCCTTTTGTGATAGTCCCAGAACTTTCCGTCACGCCGCCCTCGCAGCAGGCTCACCGCAAGGAAGTTGTAATATTCGGAAACGCGCCGCCGGAGACAGCGCTCATACTCATCGTTATCCAGAAAGTGCCTGCCATGACCGACCAGGCATTGCAAATGGCCCGCCATCAGTGTCTTGATGTCTTCCGTGAACGCACCGAGCGACTCCGCGCGCACTCTTTTGAAGGTGAGGACCTGATGGACAAAACCGAAATCGTTTTCCTTGAGAGCCTCGACGCAGGACTCCATGTCGGCATGCAGGTTTGATTCGTTGTAAAACGAATCCTTGCTTCTGACCAGATCGGACCGGTAGAGCAGCGAGGTCGAGGTCCCGAACACATACATCCGGTGCAGAAAGAGACGCCGGCAGACATCGCGCCCGGAAAACAGGCCGCTGGGGTGGGGCAACCCCGCCCACATCACCTCGCGCCCCTGCAGACCGTAGGCGCCCACAATTGCGACGGACGGATGTTGCTCAGCCAGAGAAACCATCTCATCCAGACAATTCGGAAAGATCCAGTCGTCTGCGAATACGATCTTGCAGTAGACGCTTTTGGGGGAGATCTCGCGCAAAGCCTTGTTGTGATTGCTGACGGCCCGCAGGAAGGTTGTATTCTTGACTATCCTGATTCGTGAATCCAGTGCTGCATAGCGGCTCGCGATCTCGAGTGAGCCGTCCGTGCTGCAGTTATCGACGATCGTATAGTCCCAGCTTGAGTACGTTTGGGCCTGAACGCTTTCGATACATTCCGCGAGATGGTCGCAGTTGTTGTATAGAGGCGTAACCACACTTACGAGAGGCGCCGATCGCGGATGCATCGTGTTTTTCCTCGAGTTCACGGCGGGAGAGAGGATTTACTCCGCTCTTGTCAGAACAGCTTCCGTCGCGATCTGTTCCGCCGCGCGCGCGGTTGTGACGGATGAAGAGCGTTTCAGGTTGTTGAGGATATCCAGATAGAAGCCCTTCTGGCCCATCACGAACAAGAGCATTACGGCGTAAGCAGCGAGGAGAACAATGCTCTCCAGCAGAAGGCGGGGTAACGGGGAAAGTGAAGCCATATAGGCGAGACGCACCGCCATGGCCGCCGCTCCTGCCACGACACCCGCGACGAGCAATCGGCCCACGGGCATAAGGAGTTCCAGGGCAGAGATCACCGTGCCGTGCAGCGACCAGATAATCAGTGGAAAAATCCACAGCGCCATGACCACGGAATAAGTCAGTGCGACGCCTTTGGGGCCGTAGGGCAATGCAATCAGGTCGCCCAGAATCATTATGGGCCCAATGACCATCGTCAGCCTCAGGTTTCGCCCCACCAGACCCAGTGCCGAAAGAAGCCATGACAGGGGATTGGCCACAGCAAATACCAGAATCGTCGGAGCCAGTAATCGAAAGATCGCAACGGCTTCCTTCCACTTGGGGCCCAACAGCACCAGCACGGCGTCATCGGCAAACAGAGCGCACGCGATTGTGAGCGGGAGAGTAAGCGTGAGGATGCACGAGTAGC
>CAZXCO010000861.1:0-2726 GCA_964639095.1 uncultured Solibacteraceae bacterium | reverse complement strand
GGTGTACCGGATCGCCCGCAACACGCTGGTGGATCATGCCCGCAAGCACCGCCACGAGGTCGCCTCCGGCGAGGATGACATGGACGAAGTTCCCAGTGCAAAGCCCACGCCCTTCGAAATGGCGGCGAAGCGGCAGGATCTGGCGTTGCTCTATCGCGCGCTGCGCGAACTGCCGGACGACCGCCGGGAACTTCTGGTGCTCGCACGATTTCAGGGTCTGAACTATGAACAAATCGGGGAAATTCTCAATTGCCCGGTGGGAACCGTAAAGGGGCGGGTTTTCCGGGCGATGAAGGAACTCGGGTCGATCTACGCGGATTTGTGCAGGGAGAAAGTGTCATGACGTGCGCTCGTGCAAGGGAGCTGATGCCGGCGTTCTGGCAGGATGAGGCAGCCGAGCCGGCTACAGGAGTTCCGGAAGCCGCCGGGGGCGAAAGAAGAACCTCCGACGCGCTCGCCTTCCGCCAGCATCTCGAGGAGTGTGCGGAATGCAGTGCGGAGATGGCGATGCTGCAAGGCCTTTGGGAGCGGCTGGGCGATCTGCCCATACCCGAGCCGAGCCAGGCATTGCATGCACGATGGCAGGCCACACTGGCGGATGCCGCAAAGTCGGCGAATCTCGCGGCGCAGCAGCCGGCCTCGCGCGGACGCACCGGGCGGAACTGGTCTCTCACCGGCTTCTGGCCGCGGAATCCGGCATGGCAGGCCGCCATCGCGGCCGCGTGTCTCGTGGCGGGCATTCTGGTCGGAACACACCTGCCGCGCCAAGAGGAGGAGATCGCGAGACTGCGCGAGGAGGTCGCCAATACGCGTGAAATGGTGGCTTTGTCGCTCCTGCAGCAGGAATCGGCCACGGAGCGCCTTCGCGGAGTGGACTATACCGGACGCCTGAAGACGATGGAGCCGGAGGTCGTTTCGGCCCTGACGGACGCGGTCGCGCACGATCCCAGCGTCAATGTGCGGCTCGCGGCCATCGACGCTCTCTCCAGGGCATCCCGGAGTCCTGAAGTTCTGCAGTCGCTCACGCGGTCGCTGCCCCGGCAGGATTCGCCGATGGTTCAGGCATCGTTGGTCGATTATCTCGTCGATGCGCAGGATCGCAGCGCGCTCGGAGTGCTCCGTCAGTTGGCGGCCCAGCCGAATCTCAATCCGGTGGTGCGGGAGCGTACCGAGCTTGCGCTCGAAAAACTCGGCCGCTAAGGAGAACGAATGTACTATCAGAAAATCGCTCTGGGAGTCGCGGCGTGCGCCCTGGTCAGCACGCTGCTCGACAGTACTCCGCTCAACGCGGCGCGCCACAACTGGACTGCCGAAGCGCGTGAACCCTTCCAACACACTTTTTCGAATGACAAGACGCTCGATGTGGACAACATCGACGGCGCCATCCAGGTGATCGGAGACAACGGAAGCACCATTCGCGTCGAGGGGGAGAAAATCATCCGCGCGCTCGATCAGCAGGCCCTCGACCGGGCGAAGCGCGAGGTGCAACTCGATGTCAACGAGAAGGACGGTGTGGCGCAGCTTTACGTCAACGGCCCATTCCGCAACAACGGCCGGTCGAGCAGCGATCACGGCTTCCACGTCCATTTCGACGGCCAGGAATATGAGGTGACGTATAACTTCACGGTCCATGTGCCGCGTGAAACCGCGCTCCAACTGCGCACTGTGAACGGCGAAGTGAAAACCGGCGACACACGCGGCAGGTTCGATATTCACGACGTGAACGGAAGCATCACGATGACCGGCCTGGCCGGATCGGGCGCTCTGCGGACGGTGAACGGGCCCACGACGGTTTCGTTCCGCGAAATTCCGCGAGCGGCCTGCGAGTTTCATACCGTCAACGGTCCGATCGACGCATCGTTTCCGCCGAATCTTGCCGCCGATCTTCGGATCAAGACGCTCAACGGACAGGCATATACCGATTTCGAAGCGGCCGCTCCCCCGAGTGCGGCAGCCACCACGAGCCGGAGCCGCAACGGCCGGTTCGTATACAAAAGCGATCGTCACACGGATGTGCGGATCGGCGCGGGCGGTCCCCAATTGAGTTTCGAGACAGTGAATGGCGATATCCGCATCAGGAAAGGGGTCCTCTGAAAAATGAATCGTATATCTGTTCTTTTCTTTGCCTTCGCTGCAATCGCGGCCAGCGTGGCCGCGCAGGATAAAGTCACGGTGCCCCTTTCCAGCCCCTCGCAGCCGGCAACAGTCAAGGTGCACCTGATCAACGGCAGCATTACAGTCACGCCTGGAAACAGCGGGCAGGTGGTTGTCGAATCGGACGGCGCCGGGATCGACTTCGGGCGGCAGCGCGAGCGCGATCGCAATATCCCTCCCGGAATGCACCGCATTGACACAGGCTCCCGCGGATTCAACGTCGAAGAAGACCATAACGTGGTGACCGTGAATCCCGGGCTGGGCGGATTCTCGATGAATGTGACGATTCAGGCGCCGGCGAACACCGCACTCGATCTGAAGACGGTGAGCGGAGGGCATATCGATGTCACGGGCATCACCGGCGATATTGACGTGGAGGACATTAACGGCCCGGTGACGCTGAAGAACGTCTCGGGCGCCGTATCCGCCCATACGCTGAGCGGCAAGCTGACCGTCAGCTTCGACCGCCTCCCCCCCGCCAAGCCGATGTCATTCAGCTCTCTCAACGGGACCGTCGATGTGACCCTTCCCTCCGACGCCAAAGCCCGGCTCCGCCTCAAGACGGCCAACGG
>CAZXCO010000860.1:0-3527 GCA_964639095.1 uncultured Solibacteraceae bacterium | reverse complement strand
AAGGGATGCGGGAAGATGCCGGCGGCTGGGTTTTGTACCGGTAGATCCACGCGCCCTGAATTGCCACGCGCTCGAACTCATCGCCCTCGTATTCATCGAGCGCGCGCAGCGTCGCCTCAGGATCGCGCAACCGGTACAACTCGCCATGCACTTCCCCCGCGGGCTCGGGCCTGTACGCGGGGAAGCGCCGGACGCGGTAGATCGACCCGGGCATGACCGTGCGGCCGGCCAGATCGGCCTCAGATCGCAGCAAACGCGCAAACCGGTTCCGGAACCGGCTTCGCAGCGTGCCATAGACGAAGAGCATATCGAGCACCCTCGCTTATAGTAGTGCGTAATGACGAATGACAATGAGGCAGCCCGGATCGTCGAGGCGCTGCTTGAAATATTTCACCCGCTGACCGCGCAACTTTCGGAGCGGGACGAGCCGGCATTGGCCTTTACGGCATGACGATCGAAGAAGCCGGGAAGGCACTTCGGGCCGGGCGGGTTTCGGCCGTCGAACTGGCGCAGGAATCTCTCGCCAGCATCCGCGCCGGGCAACACCTGAACGCCTTCATCACAATCACGGAGGAACTCGCGCTGGAGCAGGCCCGCCGCGCCGATGAAGAACTGGCGCGGGGATTCGATCGCGGCCCGCTGCACGGCATTCCCTATGCTCTGAAGGATCTCTTTGCCACGCGCGGCATCCCGACCACCTGCGGATCGAAAATCTTTGCCCATCGGATCACCGATCACGATTCCGCTGCTTTCCGGCAACTCACCGAAGCCGGGGCCGTGCTCATGGGCAAGGCCGGTCTGCATGAGTTCGCTTACGGTATTACGAGCAATAATCCCCACTTCGGCGCCATTCGCAATCCGCACGATCCCGACCGGATCGCGGGCGGATCGAGCGGGGGCTCCGGGGCGGCCGTTGCGGCAGGCATGGTCTTCTTCTCGATGGGCACCGATACCGGCGGCTCGATCCGCGTTCCGGCATCGTATTGCGGATGCGTCGGACTGAAGCCGACTTACGGCCGGGTCAGCCGCGAGGGAGTATTTCCGCTCGGTTTCTCGCTGGACCATGTCGGCCCGCTGACGCGAACGGTTCGCGATGCCGAAATTGTCATGCAGACGATCGCCGGGTTCCAGCCCACGATCCGTCCCATTGCGGGTTTGAGAATCGGCGTACCGGAAAATTTCTTCACCGAGCGTCTGGCCCCGGCCGTCGAAGCATCTTTCCATGAGGCCCTGCGCACGGCTGAAGCGATGGGGGCGCGGCTCGTTCCCATCACAGTTCCCGATCCGGAGGCAGTCAACGCGGTCGGGCGGATCATCCTTCTGGCCGAGGCCGCCGCGGCGCTGAAACCCTGGTCCGGCAGGCGCGAGGACTTCGGGGCCGATGTGTTGTCGCTCCTCGACCAGGGCCGCATGGTTTCGGGCGTGGATTATATCGATGCGCAGCGGCTTCGGAAGGTCTATCAGAAAAAGTGGTCCAGCCTCTGGATCCGCATTGACGTTCTTTTCTCGCCTGCTACAGCGATCGAAGCTCCTTTTGTCGGACAGGAAACGGTTACACTCGGCGATGATCAGGAAGACGTTCGTCTCGCATCCACGCGCCTCGTCCGGCCTTTCAATGTCCTTGGTTTGCCGGCGATATCTCTTCCGTTGACAACTGGAGCGTTGCCGGTTGGCTTACAAATAGCGGGGCGGGCATATACCGATGAGGAAGTGCTCGGCATCTCGGCAGGTCTGAATTTCTGTAAAGGAACCAACTGATTTTTGTATATTTTCGTCCAAAACTAACCGGAAATATTCCAAAAACAGAATTTTTGCCGCATCGGATATTTCTGGCCCTTTGTTTACTTAAATTTACGAATTTTATTAATGGCGTATGGCGTGCAAATCGTAACAGATATGACAGAACTTGTATCTTTCAGATTCGGGTGCAGTTGCGCTCCTGTGAGATCCAACCGAACTTTTGCAGGCCTCGCTGCGCTTGCTCTCTTTGGCGCGAGCGCCATGGCTCAGGTTTCGAACGGTACCCTCGTCGGAACGATATTCGACGCCGGGGGCGCCGCCCTGCCAAGTGCGAAAGTCGAAGCCACGAATACGAATACCGGGGTTGTTTCGTCAACGGTGGCTACGGAGAACGGGGAATATCGGATCGGTGGATTGATTAGCGGAAATTATTCCGTAACGGCCGTGGCGACTGGCTTCACGGCCGCGTCCATTCAGAACGTTCAGGTGGATGCGGACAAGATTTCCACCCAGAACCTGACCCTCGAAGTCGGGCGGGTGACGACGAGCGTAGAAGTTACGGACGCCAGCGTCAACATCGATACGACGACAGCAACGATCCAGAATACATTCGATCAGCAGTTATCGCGCGATCTGCCGGTGAGCAGCATCGGGCTCGGCGTGGTGAATTTATCCCTGCTGAATGCGGGCGTCACGAGCAACGGCGGCATTGCAACCGGTGAAGGACCATCAGTCGGCGGCCAGCGGCCGTATAACAACAACTACATGATTGAGGGCGTCGACGCCAACAACAAAGCGACGACCGGACCGGTCATTCGTTTCGTTCCAAACGATGCGGTCGCTGAATTCAATGTTCTGCAAAACCAGTTCGGCGCCGAATACGGCCATTCTTCGGGCGGCCAGTTCAACGTGATTCTGAAGAGCGGCGGAAATCAGTTCCATGGAACCGCCTACGACTATCTCGAGAACCGGAACCTGGATGCGATCGATCAGCAGGTTCAGAATCAGGCGATCCAGAATGGTGTGCGGCCGGAGAATCCCCGCTATGACAGCAACCGTTTCGGCGGGTCGATCGGCGGCCCGATCATCAAAAACAAGCTCTTTTTCTTCGGATTTTACGAATACAATCCAGTCGGGCAATCCGCCGTGCCTGCTTCCGTCAACGCTCCTACGGCGGCCGGTTTTGCGGCGCTGGATTCGATCCCGGGCCTCAATCAGACCAACCTGGGAATACTCAAGAAGTACGTTCCGCCCGCGGCGAATGCCGATCCGTCGCTGGCCGATCATGTCGCTGGCGTCACAATTCCGGTCGGCGTCCTGCGATTCAATTCACCGAATTATCAGAACAACCAGTCGACGGTGGAGTCGGTCGATTACAACATCTCGGACAAAGACCGGATGAGCGGCCGCTACATCTACAACAGGCTTTCCCAGGTCGACGTCCGGGCCACGCTGCAGCCGTTCTACACGTTTAACAATGACGTCTATCATGTGGCGTCGCTGGCGGAATATCACAACTTCTCTCCGACCATGGTGAATGAGTTCCGCATCGGCTATAACCGTTTCGTCCAGCCAACGACGGCCGGGAATTTCCAGTATCCGGGTCTGGATCAATTTCCCAACATCACGATCAACGATTCACTGAACCTCGTACTCGGTCCTGATCCGAATGCCCCGCAGGGTACCACGCAGAACACATACCAGTTGCTGGACAATTTCACCTGGATTAAAGGACGGCACACGCTTCAATTCGGCTTCGACGGGCGGCGGTATATCGCCCCGGGAAA
>CAZXCO010000859.1:0-4694 GCA_964639095.1 uncultured Solibacteraceae bacterium | reverse complement strand
GGGAGCGCGAAGAGATTCTGCGCGTGTTCGAGATGTTCTCCGGGCAGCGCATGATGACCAGTTATTTCCGGATCGGCGGGCTGGCCCTGCCGCACCCGCGCGGCTGGCAGAAGCGCGTGAAGGACTTTGTGGACATCTTTCCTTCGCGCATTGACGAGTACGAGCAACTGCTCACGAACAACCGCATCTGGACGGGGCGGACGAAAGGCGTCGGGTTTATCCCGCTCGAAGACATGCTCGACCTCGGGGTCACCGGTCCGATGCTGCGGGCCGCGGGCCTGAAGATCGACATTCGCAAAGACGCGCCCTATTCAAGCTACGAAAAGTTCGATTTCGATGTGCCGACGCGCACGGACAACGATGTGTTTGCGCGCTATCTGGTGCGGATCGAGGAGATGCGGCAGTCGACCCGGATCATCCGGCAGGCCCTCGAAGGCATGCCTTCGGGGTCCCACCAGGCCGACGCCCCGGGCATCGTGCTGCCGGACCGCGAAAAGATGAAGACCCAGATGGAGTCGCTCATCTACCACTTCAAGATCGTGACGGAAGGCTTCCGCGTGCCGGAGGGTGAGGTTTATCAGGCGGTCGAATCGCCGCGCGGCGAGGTGGGCTGCTACATGGTCAGCGACGGGACCCAGAAGCCCTATCGCGTACACTGGCGCGGGCCGAGTTTCGGCAATCTGCAGGCGATTCCGAAGATGATCGAAGGAACGCTGATCGCGGACGTGATCGCCGGCCTGGGCAGCATGGACTTCGTTCTGGGCGATACGGATCGGTAGACCGGGTGGCTCACGCGATGGATTTTGAAGAAACAAACGGCGGCATCCGCGACCTGACGGACAGATCGGCGAATCCCGCGGCCGCCAGGACAAAGAATTCAGGAATTTCCCGATTGGAGCGCCGGGCTTAGACGCAATGACCTTTTCCCCCGAACTGGAAGCTCGCTTCGAAAAATTTCTCGCCAAGTATCCTCCAGACCGCAAACGTTCGGCGACGATCCCGATGCTGATTTACGCGCAGGACGAGGTCGGTTCGATCACGACAGAACTCGTGGAGGAAGTGGCGAAGCGGTGCGACATTACGCCGCTGCAGGTTGAGGAAGTCGTCGGGTTCTACTCGATGCTCCACCGGCACAAGCCGATGGGCAAATACCACGTGCAGATCTGCACGAATATTTCCTGCCTGCTGGTGGGCGGCGCGGAGCTTTACGAACAGGCCTGCAAAAAGCTGCACCTCGGCCATAAGGAAGTGACTCCCGACGGCCGGATTTCGCTGGAAGAAGTCGAATGCATTGGCGCCTGCTCGTGGGCTCCGGCGATGCAGATCAACTACGACTTCTATCACGATGTGACGCCCGAGCAGCTCGACAAGCTTCTGGAAGGCCTTCAGGCCGGCAAGCGCCCCGAAGAAATCACCGAAGTTCCGAAGGTGAGCTGCTGATGCTTTACAACCAACCGAATCCGCTTGAAGTCCGGCTTCTCAGCCGGCGGTTCGGGCTGCCGAACTCGCAGTCCATCGATACTTATCTGGCCAACGAAGGCTACAAAGCGTTTGAAAAGGCGCTCGGGATGTCGCAGGACGACATCATCAACGAAGTGAAAGCGTCGGGCCTTCGCGGGCGCGGCGGCGCAGGATTTCCGACCGGCATGAAATGGAGTTTCGTGCCGCGGCAGTCGCCCAAACCGAAATACATCGTCGTCAACGCGGATGAATCCGAACCCGGCACCTGCAAAGACCGGCTTCTGATCGAGTACGATCCGCACCAGCTCATCGAAGGCTGTTTGATCGCAGGCCTTGCGATCGGAGCGCAGCAGGGTTACATCTACATTCGCGGTGAATACCGCTATCTGATCGAGTTGATGGACCGCGCGATCGAGGAGGCGTACGCCCGCGGGTATCTGGGCGACAACATCCTGGGCCGCGGCGTGAAATTCAATCTCGCAACACACTCGGGCGCGGGCGCGTACGAGTGCGGCGAGGAATCGGCGCTCCTCGAATCGCTCGAAGGCAAGCGCGGCAATCCGCGGATTCGTCCGCCGTTTCCGGCGGTGGCGGGCGCCTATCAGTCCCCTACGATTCTCAATAATGTCGAGACGTTCTGCGCCGTTCCGCCCATCATTCTGAACGGCGGCGCGTACTTCGCCGGTCTGGGGACGCCGAAAAACGGCGGCACCCGTTTGTTCTGCCTTTCGGGGCACATCAACAAGCCGGGCGTCTACGAGCTGCCGATGGGATTCAATCTGCTGCGCATGATCAACGAAGTCGGCGGCGGCATGCGGGGCGGGAAGAAGCTGAAAGCGGTGATTCCCGGCGGCTCCTCGTGCCCGGTCCTCACGGCCGACGAATGCGACGTCGCGATGGATTACGACAGTGTGGCGGCGAAGAAGTCGATGCTCGGCTCCGGCGGCGTCGTCGTCATGGATGAAGACACCTGTATGGTGAAGGCCGCGCTCCGCATCATGCGTTTCTATGCCCACGAGAGCTGCGGCTGGTGTATCCCGTGCCGCGAGGGCACAACGTGGCTGCGGAAGGTTCTGCAGCGCTTCCACGACGGCATGGGGACCCGCAACGACATCGTGCTCATCGGCGAGCTCTCGAAGAACATGCTGGGCCGGACGTTCTGCCCGCTGGGCGACGCCGCCGCCATGCCGACCATTTCCATCGTCGAGAAGTTCCGGCAGGAATTTGAGGATCATCTCGACGGCAAACCCTGTCCTTACGAAAAGTCCTCCCGGCTGGTGGCTGTATAACGATGGCCTCCGCACCTGAACCGTCCATCGAAGGCAGGCAGTGACAAAGAGAATCCATGGCTGATCTGGTGAAGTTCACAATCGACGGACGAGAGCTGGAAGCGCCTGCCGGTACGCTGGTCATCGAAGCGGCCAAACAGGCGGGCATTGAGATCCCCTCGTTCTGTTACTACGAAGGCTATTCGCTGCAGGCCGCCTGCCGCATGTGTCTGGTGGATGTGGAGAAGATGCCCAAGATGCAGGTGGCCTGTACGCTTCCTGTGTCGGCGGGGATGGTGGTGCACACTGATTCCGCGCAGGTCAGGGCGGCGCGCAAATCGACGCTTGAATTTCTTCTGACCAATCATCCGCTTGACTGCCCGGTTTGCGACAAGGGCGGCGAGTGCGAACTGCAGGACATGGTTTTCCGCTATGGCGCCGGCGAAAGCCGCTTTACGGAGACCAAGGTGCATGTGGACGAGCAGCAGTGGTCGCCGGTCGTTTTCTATGACGGCCCGCGCTGCATTCTGTGTTTCCGCTGCGTCCGAGTCTGCAACGAGGGCATGGGTGTGGGCGCCCTCGGGGTCATCAATCGCGGCGCTGTTTCGCTGATCGCCCCGAATGAAGGCAATCACCTCAACTGCGACGAGTGCGGGATGTGCATCGACATCTGTCCCGTGGGAGCGCTGACCAGCGGCGCCTACCGGTATCAGACGCGGCCGTGGGAAATGGAGCATGTGGGCACCATCTGCACCCACTGCTCGAACGGCTGCAAGACGACGCTCGGGGTTCGCAACGAAAAGATCATCCGCGGCAATAACCGCGACCGCTCGGGCATTAACGGGGAATTCCTCTGCATCAAGGGGCGGTACGCATTCGACTTTTCCGGCCATGAAGAGCGGCTGCAATCGCCCATGGTCCGGGTGAACGGAAAGCTCGAACCGGTCTCCTGGTCGCAGGCGCTTTCGACCATCGCCCAGAAGTTCGCCGGGATCAAGGGCCGCAACGGAAAGTTCGGCGTCATCGGCTCGAACCACACCTCGAACGAAGAGAATTTCTATCTGCAGAAGTTCGCCCGCGAATGTCTGGGCACGAACAACATCGATCACCACCGCACCGGGGATGTGGTCACGCTGGTGGACGCATTGAGTGGGACCGGCGGCTCTCTCGCGACATCCGGGGACTTCTACGACCGGAAAGCCTTCCTGATTCTCGGGGCCGACCTTTCGGTGGAACAGCCGTTTCTTGCCTTCCAGATTCGCGCCAACCAGCGGCGCCAGGGCGCTCATGTTTATGTCGTCACACCGGGCGGCGTTCGTGAGGATGCGCATTCGGCGCGCTCGGTCCGCCGGGCCACGGGAACGGAACTCGAGGCGCTTCCGGAACTCCGGGACGCTCTGGCGGCCGAGCCGGAGCTGGTGATCCTTTTCAACGATTCGGTCAAGGGCGAGGCCGTCCGGCAGCTCGTTGCTTTCGGCCAGTCGCTCGGAATCCCGATCAAATACTGCGCGCTGGTGGATTACTCGAACTCGCGCGGCGCGATCGACATGGGACTGGTTCCCGAACTTCTGCCCGGCTATCAGGCCTCCGGAGCGCCGGGCTTGACCATTCAGGAGATGCTCGAGGCCGAAGATCTCGACGCCCTCTGGGTGGTGGGCGCGAACCCGCTGAAGGAGCGGCCGCTTGCGGCGGACAAAGCATTCGTCGTGGTGCAGGACATGTTCCTGACGGAGACGGCCGAGCGTGCGGACGTGCTGCTGCCGGCGGCCAGCGCATACGAGAAAAACGGCACCGTGACCAACGTCTGCGGCGAGGTGCAGCGTCTGCGGCGCGCGCTTTCAACGCTGGGCGCGAAGACCGATCTGGAGATTATCGGCCTGATCGCGAAGGAAATGGATTACGCGAAGCACATGGGGCCGTGGCTTCCCGACACCGTTTACAACGAGATCCGGCGCAGCGTGAAGG
>CAZXCO010000858.1:0-1754 GCA_964639095.1 uncultured Solibacteraceae bacterium | reverse complement strand
GAGCCGATTGCGTCGATCGTTCAGGAGGCGCTTGAAGGCTTCGCCAGCGGACGCTTCCAGTCGCAGGGCGAAGTGAAGCGCTTTCTGGAGAGCGCGCCCGGTTTTCCCAAGTCACCGGATGGAAGGGTTCACTGGCAAAAGGTGACGGATATTCTCACCCGCCTGACCTACGCGGGCTACGTCGAGAAGCCGGACTGGGGCGTCACGGCGCGCAAGGGACGTCACGAGGGCCTGATCAGTCTGGAAACTTACGAGCGGATTCAGGACCGGCTTCGGGGCAAAGCGAAAGCGCCCGCACGCGCGGACCTGCATGCTGACTTCCCTCTTCGCGGGATCGTGAACTGTTCTGATTGCGGAGGCGCGATGACCGCCTGCTGGTCCACGAGCAAGACGGGCGCGAAACACGCGTATTATAAGTGCGTTGGCAAAGGCTGCCCGCGCCGCAGAAAATCGGTGCGCCGCGATCAGATCGAAGGAGCCTTCAGCGAATTTTTGAAGCGCCTGACTCCGTCCACGCGGAGCGTTGAGCTGGCGGGCGCGTTGTTCAAAAACGCCTGGGACCAGCGCGTGGCGCAGGTGAAAGCCATGGCCACATCCTACGAGCGTGACGCGCGCAAGATCGATGCCCAGATTACCGCGCTGCTTGATCGTGTGGTCGAGGCGACGCTCCCGAGCGTGGTTGGAACCTACGAAAAGCGCATTGCCGAACTCGAACGTTCAAAGGCTCTGCTGACGGAAAAAGGGCAACGGCTCGGCCAAAATGGCGGACGGTTCGAGGAGTTGTTCGAACTCGCCATGCGGTTCCTCGCAAGCCCTTATAAACTCTGGATTTCCGGGAGTTTCGAAATGCGGAAACTAGTGCTGCGACTCACGTTTGCGGATCGCCTGGCCTACTGCCCGGAATCGGGTTTTCGAACCCCTGAAACGGCCTTGCCATTCAGGCTGTTAGACAACTTTTCCGGGAGGGGAAATCAAGATGGCGCGCCCGAAGAGATTCGAACTCCTGACCCCCAGATTCGTAGTCTGGTGCTCTATCCAGCTGAGCTACGGGCGCGTGCCGGACCGGGGCGTGCCCCGGCGAGGTCGGGCATAGCTATAGGGCCGTTCCGTTATTGGCAAGTGAATGTCCACGCGCCGGCGTGCGATGTCGGCTTGGAATCCACCTCCCAGGCTCCACGGCGCACTACCAGCGGAAAAAGGCGCCCACACGGTACCGGACGGTCGCTATCCCCGGGCCCGGACGCGGCGGCTGCTGAGCTCGACTGCCCGGTCGGGGATGGCGATGCGGAAGGTGGCGCCGATGGTGCCCTCGATCAGTCGGATGTCGCCGCCGTGGGCCTGGGCCAGTTCGGCCGCAATCGCGAGGCCGAGGCCCGAGCCGCCCGCTCGCGTCGAGCCCTGGAACGCCTCGAACAGATGCTCGCGCGCCTTGGCGGAGAATCCGGGACCGGTGTCGGCGACCTCGATCACCGCAACCGCGCCCTCGCGGCGTCCGGTGATCCGCACTTGGTCGCGATCGGGATCCTGGTGGCCGCGCGCCTCCAGCGCCTGCACGGCGTTGCGGGCAAGGTTGAGCAGGATGCGGAACAACTGATCGGGATCGGCATCGACCTTCATGTCGGGCTCGATGGCGCTGATCCAGCGGATCGGCGCGTCGGCGAGCCCGAGCGTCTCATGCACCTCCTCGACCAGCGGCTTGAGTGCCAGCAGCTTGCGGTCCGGCGCCGGTTCCTTGGCGCGGCCGTACGACAAGG
>CAZXCO010000857.1:0-3132 GCA_964639095.1 uncultured Solibacteraceae bacterium | reverse complement strand
ACAGGCGCCGCGTCTCAAACTGAAGTGGGCCTTCGGATTTCCGGGGGCAAGCTCGGTCTGGGGTCAGCCGTCCGTTGTGGCGGGCCGGGTTTTCCTGGGCGTCGATACCGGATACGTCTACTCCCTCAGTGCCGCCACGGGGTGCGTCTACTGGTCGTACGAAGCCGAAGCCGGGGTGCGCAGCGCGATCACCGTCGCCCGCCTAAACGGAACCCGCACCGAAGCGTTGTTCGGCGACATCAAAGCCAACGTCTACGCGGTGGACGCCGAAACCGGCGATCTCATCTGGAAGGTGCGGGTGGAAGATCATCCCACGGCGCGCATCACAGGCGCCCCGAAGCTCTTCGAAGGCCGCTTGTATGTGCCGGTGGCGTCGTCGGAAGAAGGCGCCGGGGGCAATCCGAAATACCCGTGCTGCTCCTTCCGCGGCAGCATCGTGGCGCTCGACGCCTCGACCGGGCGGCGAATCTGGAAAACGTACGTAATTCCGGAAGCGCCGAAGCCGACGACAAAGACCGCCACGGGCGTGCAGCACTTTGCACCCGCGGGAGGCGGCGTCTGGAGTTCGCCGACCATCGATCCCAAACGGCGCGCGCTCTACGCGACAACCGGCGACGCCTACACCGAGCCCGCCGCCAAAACAACGGACGCCATTGTTTCCATGGATCTGAATACGGGCAAAATCCAGTGGGTCGTGCAGGGAACGGAGAACGACACGTGGCTGGCCGGCTGCACGGCAAACAAGCCGACCGGGAACTGCCCCGAGCATCTGGGACCCGATCAGGATTTTTCAGCCTCACCAATTCTGAAAACGCTTCCGAATGGCCGCCGCATTCTTGTCGCAGGTCAGAAGAGCGGGAATGTCTGGGCCTACGACCCCGACCGGAAGGCTGCCGTTGTCTGGAAGACAGCCCTGACCGCCAGCACCACTGAGTTCGGCGGCAAGATTATCTGGGGTGGCGCGGCCGACGATCAGACAGCCTACTTCGGGCTGGGCACCGGCGGAATCGCCGCCGTGCAGCTTCGCGAAGGGGAGCGCAAATGGTTCAACGCGCTCAAACCCGCGCCCGACATGGCCCGGCATGTGGGACAGGACGGGCCTTTGACGGCCATTCCGGGAGTCGTCTTCTCGGGCGGATGGGATGGCGTTCTGCGCGCGCTCTCCGCCGCCGACGGTCATGTGCTGTGGGAGTACAACACGGTGCATGCGTTCGATACGGTGAACGGCGTTGCCGCGAGAGGCGGTTCGATGGGCGCGGCTGGCCCGACGATTGCCAGCGGGATGCTTTTCACCGGCTCGGGATACGTCGGGGTGAAGAACGGTATGCCGGGCAACGTGCTCCTGGCTTTCTTGGCCGCTGGCGAATAGGCGGCTTCCGCCGGGTCTGCGGGTCCATCATAAAGACTGCGGACAAATGAAGACGCTTCTGGCCGGTTTCGTGTGCCTGACCGCGGCGATGGCGCAGACTCCCGTCATCCTGATTTCGATCGATACGCTGCGGGCCGATCATCTCGGCGCTTACGGTTATCGCGCAATCGCGACGCCCCACATCGACGCCTTCGCGCAGCACGGCACTCTCTTCACCGATGTGGATTCGCAGATCCCGCTCACGCTGCCTTCGCACACGTCGGTTCTGACATCGACCTATCCGTTTGTCAATGGCGTCGAAGAGAACGGTGAGGTCGTTCCGGCGTCAGCCGTTACGCTGGCTTCGGTGCTGCACGACCACGGATATAGAACAGCAGCGTTCATCGGCAGCAGCATTCTCGCCCGAACTACGGGACTTGACCGGGGCTTCGATGATTACGACAGCCCATTCGGCAGCGCTGCCGCCGAAACCGAGAGCCCGTATTCCTCGCGCGTGCGGCGCGACGGCGCGCTCGTGCTGCGGGCCGCCGGCCGCTGGCTCGGCGCGCACCAGGGGCAGCCCGTCTTCGTTTTCATTCATCTTTTCGATCTGCATGCGCCCTACCGGCTCCAGCCGCGGGCGGATTCCGCGCTGCCCGAAACTACAGGCTATGACGCGGAGCTTCGCCATGTGGATGAAATCCTCGGCCGCTTTGCGGAGACGCTGGCGAAGGGCGGGTGGTGGCAGCGCTCCCTGGTCGTGTTGCTGGCCGATCATGGCGAGAGTCTGGGCGATCATGGCGAGACGAGCCACGGCTACTTCGCATATGAAAGCACTCTGCACGTACCGGTGATGATTCACTGGCCCGCCGATGCGCCGGCGCGCCCCGCGCGATCTCATGTTCCCGGGGGACTCGTCGACGTGGCCCCCACGATTCTCGATGCGCTGCATCTGCCGGCGCCCGCATCGTTCGAAGGCACAAGCCTCATGCGGTTCGATCAGGCCGCGCCTCATCCCGTTTACAGCGAGAGCCTCTATCCCCACGATCAGTTCGGCTGGGCGCCTTTGCGCGCCTTGCGGCTCGGAGAATGGAAATTCGTGCAGGCGCCGCGCACGGAGCTCTACGACCTCAAAAAGGATCCAGGAGAAAGATCGAACGCCATCCGGGCGAATTCGGCGGAAGGCGTCACGCTGCGGGCCGAGCTGGCGAAATTCATGGGGCGCTACAGGAGCGCCCCGGCGACGAAGAGCGATCCCTCGGACCAGACGCGCAAAACGCTCGAATCGCTCGGTTATCTCGCAGGCGGCGCGGGGGCGGCCGGCGGGGAACACGGTCCGGACCCGAAAGACCGCATGGCCGAATACGATCTTTTCGAGAAGGCGCTCGATGCGTTCTACGCTCATCGCCTTGACACGGCGATTGCGGATCTGAACCGCGTGGTCGCCCGGGATCCGGCGAATCAGCCTGCGGCCCGCGCGCTGGCCGAATACAAAAAACTGCGCCGGCGGCAATAGATGGCGCGTTCAGACCCGCGCCGCTCTCTTCAACTCAGGGTGGGGGATAATCGCGAATCTACGCCGCGCGTTCGCCTGCGCCCCATCGAATCACGCCCGGCGCGCACCGGGGTAGTAGATACCCCGTTCAGGCCGGTGCTCTGCACTGCTTCGTGGTGAGGCGATCGGAGGTCTCCACCACCGCCCGCTTGCCAGAGATTCGTCCAACCGACACTCAGCACGCGAGTCAGCGGCAATAGACCGCCTTCAGATGCCCGCCGCGCTCTTC
>CAZXCO010000856.1:0-9678 GCA_964639095.1 uncultured Solibacteraceae bacterium | reverse complement strand
GGCAGCACGTTTCTTCCGCTCGGCAACGATATTCAGGGCGATCCTGTGCGCTTCCCGCTCCCCTACTGTGGTCCGGACGGAAGCTGCGCGAGCATTCTCGCGCGCGGCACCAGCTTTCATCCCCACCTCCAGCTCGACACGCGCGATTCGCTGGGCTACACTCCCTGCGCGCCCAACTGCCCGGATATTCCGGTCAACAAGACGGAAGTCTTCACCGTGCATGCCAGATACAGCGCTTATGGCGATGACTTCGATCTGGATATTCCGGAACTGGGCGGGAAGGGACCGGGCCGATCGGAGTTGCAGGGCCGGATTCAGATTCAGTTCGGGCCGCGGGAGGGCAACGGCGTGCCGTTTCAGCTCTCGGTGCTGCCTCCCGAGGGCCTCTTCGCGGATCCGCCGAACAGCACCATCCTCGGCTCGGGTTTCCGCGGATTTCTCCTCGGAGCCGATCAGCAGCTTCATTTCCCGAATTACGTCTACAACCAGCACAAGCTTCTCTTTGCGGATGAGGTGCACAACCGCGCCTCTGGCATGATCGATCTGGCAAGCGGCCAGGTGGTCGGCGAATTCATTTACCCGATGTATATCGATCAGTCGATCATCGAAGTGCTGATCCCTGACAATAACGGGCGAGTGACGCTCGATCCGTTCATCCTCGTGGCGGAACGCGCGCCGCAGAATCCGGATGACCCGAACTACGCCTTCTTCGAGAAAGGCCCGAACGGAGAAACCCTGTTCCGCGCCAATCTCTTCCACCACCGCACATTCTCGAGCTACTGCTTCCCGAAACCGATGCTGATTCTCAACCAGTGCTGGATTTCGCCCCCCGATGGCAGCGGCAATCTGAATATCTTCGGCAAACTGCAGGCGGCCCATCTTCCCGATCCCGAAAATCCGGGCAGCGTTGTCATGAGCGACAGCCGGACCTTTGTTTCCTCCATCGGCGATACGTTCAGCTACGACTTTTCGGTGAACTGCAATCCCGCCGGCGCTCCGTTCTCGTTCGTTTACAAGAACGGCAACTCCGGCCCGTCGGGGGGAACCTTCAAGCTGACGCATCTGGCTTCGGTCAGCTGCACCAACTCAAAAAACTCGCCTGCCGGTCCCGGCAGCTACGACCAGGTTGCGATCACTGGATTCGGCACGTGGAGCGGAGATCCAGTGGCCGGTCCGAATGTAGCCGAACTGCCGGCTACGCCCCGATTCTTCTCGGCTTCGATTTCGATCGATCCGGCGAATCCCTTTGCATCGATCATCGTGTTCGATAAGTATGCGGGCGAGAACGAGACCTTGCCCGGAGCTTTCCTGCTTCCGAACGACGAGACCGACGTCGTGCTTTCGAGCGCGGAGAACAAGCCCCCGCAAAAACCAACGCCATAAAATGCCGGCGGGCCGGAAATGCCCGCTCTACCGGCTCACCAGCCGTCGCAGCAGCAGGAGCATCCAAAGCGTCCAGGCGGTGAGAAAGACGGCCGTAACCGCGGCGAAGAATGGCGAAGTCTTCCACGATGGCGGGCCACCCGCCAGCGTCAGGAACAGAATCGACGAAGCCCAGACGGCGGCGACCGCGAAAATCTTCATCCGAAGGCCGTCATCCTTGTGCGGATCGGGCGCTCCCGCGGACCGCAGCCGGAGCTCCCGCCGCTCGAACAGATCGAGTGCGCGCAGCATCGCCGAGGGTCCGGCTTTCATCCAGATCGTCAGATCGGTGAGCATCGAGAGGGCGCCCGCCCGTGAGAAGACCTTGCGGCTGGCCTCCCCGATCATATACTCTTCCACCACCTCCCGCAGAGAGCGGGCGATATCGAATCCGGGCGACAAACGTGTGATCAGGCCGTCGGCGAGAAACGTGCCGCGAATGTATTTGATCATCTCCCGATCCACCAGCACGCCGTAATGACGCGCCACCGAGAGCATGTCCAGCATCGCGGCGGTTACGGAAATCCGGAACCGGACTTCGCGGCCGACCGCGGGCTCCTCGTACCAGTTCCGGGTCATCGCCGTCAGTTCGAGCCGCATGCCTTCCAGATCGGCGCTTGCCGTGGGCGTGCAGATGTTCAGGAACTCTTTGTAAATCTCTTCGGGGCTGCCGGTTGAATACGCGAGGGTGAGCTCGATTTGCTTCCGCCGCGCTTCCCGCGTGAGCGTGGCGACGATGCCGAAATCGACATAACCGACCACGTTGTTCGGGAGGATCAGAAGATTGGCCGGATGCAGGTCCGCATGGAACGCGCCGAACTGAAAGGCATCCCGCAGGAAATTGGAAATGATATTGGCGCTGAAGACCGATGGAACGAAACCCTCGGCGCGAAGCTTCTCCAGTTCCGCCTCATCGCCGCGCTCAACCATTTTGAGATAGGTGGAAACGGTCGGGCCCTCGAGAAACTCCATCGTCAGTACGCGCGACGTAGTGAGATCCCAGTAGACTCTCGGAATCCGCTCCGTGGGCGAGCCCTCGGCGTTCTGACCCAGCAGATTGCAGTACGCGGCCTCGCGGCGGTAATCGAGCTCGTCGCGCGTCCAGGTCGCGAGCTCGCGTACCGGATCGCGCATGAAATACATGCTGCGGATGCGCAGCGCGAAGACAATCCAGATGAAGCAGCGCATCAGCAGCACGTCCCGGTGGAAGTCGTAATGAACCCCGGGGCGCTGCACTTTGACCGCGACCGGAGTCCCGTCGCGCAGGAGAGCTTTGTGGACCTGGCCGATGGAGGCCGATGCGATGGCTTCGTAATCGAACTGGCCGTAGAGGTCCTCGGGCAGCGCGTTGAACTCGCTCCGGAAGACTTCGATCACCTGTTCGCGGCTTGCCGTCGGCACGCGATCGAGCAACCGGAGCAGGGCGTCACAATACTCGATCGGCAGCGTATCGACCTGCAGTGAAAGAATCTGGCCGAACTTGATGAAGCTGCCCCCGATCTGCTCGAAGCCTTCGCGCAGCAACTCAGGGCCGCCCAGCGGCTCGCCTTTCCAGCGCCTTCGGGCGAGCTTCCATATCTGGCGCCTCAGAACGGCCAGGATCTGCAACAACCGGTGGAAATAGTCGTAGACGGGGTGCCGTGCCGTCACAAGGCCGCCAAAAACGGACAAGACTGGCGCAAAATCATGCGGAAAACGTCGAAATCCCTTCGATGATTCGGGTCCGGTAGCAAATAGTATAGATGCGCGCGGCCTGTGCGGTCGAAGAGAAAACCCGGCGGCCCGTGACGGCGGGCGCTAGAGCCAGTTCATCGCGAGATTGACGAACGACGCCAGCGGAATACCCGTCGGCCCCTTGGCCAGGAACGGCTTTGCTTCGTCGAGCCACGCGGTGCCGGCGACATCGGCGTGCACCCAGGGCGTGTCGTCCGCGAATTCCTTCAGGAACATGGCGGCCGTGCACGCGCCGCCCCAGCGCGTGCCGATGTTCTGGATATCGGCATAGACAGTTTTCAACTGATCGCGATATTCGTCATCGAGCGGCATATGCCACATCTTTTCGCCGGCCTCCTTCGAGGCGGCCATCCATCGCGCGAGCAATTGATCGTTGTTGGCGAAAACGCCCGAGCTGGTGTGGCCGAGAGCGACCGCGATGGCCCCCGTCAGCGTCGCCGCATCCACCAGATGGCTGCAGCCGAGCCGCTTCGCGTAAGCGATGGCGTCCGCCAGGATCAGCCGTCCTTCGGCATCGGTGTTCAGAATCTCGATCGTCTTGCCGGAAAAAGACGTGACAATGTCGCCCGGCCGCTGCGCCCGTCCTCCCGGCATATTCTCGACCGCCGGCACGATACCCGTGACCGCCACCGCCGGCTTGAGGCGCGCAATGGCCTGCATGGCGCCGATCACCGCCGCGCCGCCGGCCATGTCGTATTTCATCTTCTCCATGCCTTCGGAAGGCTTGATCGAAATGCCGCCCGTGTCGAAGGTCACGCCTTTCCCGATGAGCCCCAGATGGTCCTTCGAGGCGTTCTTCCCCGAGCCCGCCGGGGGCGTGTAATGGAGAACGATCAGGGCCGGCGGGGCAGCGCTTCCCTGCGCGACGCCGAGCAGCGCGCCCATGCCGAGCTGCCGCATGCGGTCCTGATCCAGCATCTCGAACGCGAGGCCGTTATCCGCGGCCACGCTGCGCGCGCGCTCCGCGAGCGTAAGCGGGGTGAGCACGTTGGGAGGCTCGACGGCGATATCGCGCGCCAGGTTGGCGGCTTCAGCGACGATGCGGCCTTTTTCCAGCGCGGCATCGAGCGAGGGATTCCGGCTTTCGGTCGCAATCACGAGCGAGGCAAGGGGCTTGCCCTTCTCCTTGGCATCCGTCTTGAGGCGATCGGGCTCCCACTCACCGAGAATCGCGCCCTCGACCGCGGCAGCCACCTGCTCGGGGGCCGGATTGCCGGTGTTGCCGTTCGCGCTCTCGTCGCGATCGAGCGCAAATGCCAGCGATTCGACTCCCTTCCCCTTCAGGAAACGCACGGCGGCGCCGGCCAGCTTCCGCAGCAGCGCGGCGTCGAATTTCTCCCGCTTGCCCGCGCCCGCGATTAATACGCGCCTGGCCTTGTATCCCTCGAGACCATGCAGCAGGGTGAGTTCGAAGGCCTTGCCCTTGATTTCGCCCGAGCTGTAAAACGCCCCCAGCGGCTTCTGAAATTCAGGCCGGACGGATCCTTCCCACTCCAGCACCACAACCGCGTCGGCATCGATTTCGGCGGCCCTTGACCGGACCAGCTTTAATTCCATTCAGAATCCCCTTTAACTCTCTATGCCAGGCGCGCTTTACTGGCGCGAATTGCAGCGCGCGCCTCGGCTTCATCGCCTTTGGCCCGCTCGGCTTCACGCTTATCGTGGAATTTTTTGCCCCTGGCGACGGCTATTTCGCATTTTATCCTGCCGGTTTTCAGGTACATCCGCGTCGGAATCAGAGACAGGCCTTTTTCCCGCGTGGCGGTCAACAACTTGTCGATCTCGCGCCGGTGCAGCAGAAGCTTCCGGACGCGCACCGGCGCATGGTTCTCGCGATTCCCGTGGCTGTATTCGCTGATGTGGGCGTTGTGCAGCCAGGCCTCATTGCCGTCGATCATCGCGTAAGCGTCGCGCAACTGCACTTTTCCCGATTTCGCCGCCTTGACTTCGGTCCCGGTCAGCACCATCCCGGCCTCGTAGCGGTCGAAGAGAAAGTAATTGTGGTTCGCCTGACGGTTGTCGCTCAGCGTTTTCGTTCCCTGGACGGTGGCAGCCATATATCGCCTGGATGTTTAGATATCAACGCGTCCATTACGATTCGCGTCAGACAGTTTGATGATAGTTCACCCCGGCCCGAATGCGCAGCCTTGTCTGCTGGGATGCCCTTGCGGTTGGTTGCGAGCAAGATGAACAGTATCAATGCCTTACGTTCTGCGCCAGCCACCCGCGCAGCCGCCCTTTTGTTGAGCTGGCTGCTCGTTTTGCCTCCGGCCTCGCCCCTGTTCGCCTCCAGCCGGAAAGGTGACAAGCTCCGGAACGACGCCCGGGCCGAGGAAAACAAGGGGAATCTGGACCATGCCCTGCAGCTCGCCGAGCAGGCGATGGACCAGGATCCCAGCGATCCCGCTTACCGGCTCGAGGTTTATCGCATCCGCTTCGAAGACGGCGCCATGCACCTGAAGAATGCCCGGAAGCTTCGCGACGCGGGCAAGCTGGAAGAGGCACTGGCCGAGTTCGAGAGGGCTTACGGGGTCGATCCATCCTCGGATATCGCGGCCCAGGAAATTCAGCGCACGAAGGAAATGATCGAGCGCAACAAGGGCAACGGCAGCTCGCCCAACGCTCAGGCCGCGGAGGATAAAACCCTCACTCCGGCCGAGCTGGCCCGCAAGCAGACGAAAGAGCGGACCGACGCGCTTCTTCCCGTGCCGGAGCTCAAGCCGCTGAACAACGACCTGATCGATCTGAAGATGAACAACCAGCGGCCGCGGATCATGTTCGAGACGGTGGGCAAGATCGCCGGCATCAACGTGATCATGGACCCGGAATACGACACCCAGCAGACGATCCGGGCGCAATCGATCGACCTGAGCCGCACGACCCTCGAGCAGGCGCTCGATCAGCTCGCGGTCCTGACGAAATCGTTCTGGAAGCCGCTGTCGCCCAACACGATTTTCGTGACCGTGGATAATCCGACCAAGCGACGCGAGTACGCCGAACAGGTCGTCAAGGTTTTCTATCTCTCCAATGTCACAACTCCGCAGGAGATGCAGGAGATGCTCACCGTGCTGCGCACGGTCGTCGACGTTCAGAAAGTCTTCAGTTTTACGGCGCAGAATGCGCTTGTGGTGCGCGCGGACGCGGATACGATGGCGCTGGTTGAAAAGCTCGTGTCGAGCCTCGACAAGCCACGGCCCGAAGTCGTGGTCGATTTCATGGTGCTCGAAGTCAGCAGCACGCACATCCGGAATATTACGGCCGCCTTCGGATCGACCGGAATCACGACCAATGCCATCTTCGCGCCGCGGCCGGGCATCACGACGCCAGGCATCCAGACTTCCACCGGCGCCGGATCGACAACCACGACGACGGGAACCACCTCGACCACCACCACGCCGCCGACCACGGGCACCGGCGGGGTTACACCGGGCACGCCGACCAGCACGAATGTGCCTCTGAGCGCTCTCAGCCATATCTCGAGCGCGGATTACTCGCTGACCAATCTTCCGGGAGCCGCGTTCGAAGCCCTGTTGAACGATTCCGCCACCCGCGTTCTGCAATCGCCGCAGATTCGGGCGGTGGACAACGTGAAAGCATCGCTGAAGATCGGCGACAAAGTCCCGACTGCAACCGGCAGCTTCCAGCCCGGTGTGGCAGGCGTGGGAGTCAGCCCGCTGGTCAATACGCAGTTCACGTTCCTCGACGTCGGTGTGAACGTTGAGGTCCTCGCAAGGGTGCATGAAAACAACGAGGTATCGCTGCACATGGACCTCGACGTTTCCCAGGTGAAGGACAGAATCAATCTCGGGGGTGTGGACGAACCAGAGATCAGCCAGAACAAGGCTACGGCGGATATTCGCATGCGCGACGGCGAAGTCAATCTGATCGGCGGCATCATCCAGCAGACCGACAGCAAGCAGACCACCGGCATTCCGGGGCTCGCGACTATCCCGCTGCTCGGACGTCTGTTCAGTGGGGAAAACACCGAGAAGGACAAGACGGAGCTGGTGATTGCCCTGGTCCCGCATATTGTGCGCGCGCCCGACATAACCGAATCGGATCTGCGGGAAGTGGCGGCCGGCAACGCGACACAGATCAAGGTTTCTTTTGCTCCGCGGACGATTCCCGCTCAGGGCGGAGCGGCAGGGCCGCAGGGCAACAACCCGAATCCGCCGGCTCCGCCGCCCACGGCTCCGGTCCTGCCGCCACCGGCAGCGACGGCTCCCGCGGCGCCTCCTGCGACCGCGCCGCCGGCTACTGCACCACCGGCAACAGCGCCTCCTGCCACGGCTCCTCCGGCGCCTGCTCCTCCGGCGACTGCTCCTCCGGCCACCGCTCCGCCTGCCACGGCTCCGCCTGCGGCGGGACCCGCGAGGATCAGCTTCCTGCCGGGCACCGTGAACACACAGCTCAGTTCCACGATCACCGTCACGCTCCGCGCGGATAACGTGACGGACCTGAATTCGGCGGCCGCCCAATTGAGATACGATCCGCGCATTCTGCGGATCAACAACATCGTGGCAGGCGATCTGCCGCAGCGGAACGTTGCGGCCATGGAGCCGTCGAAGAACATTCTGAACGATACCGGCCAGGCGGAGATGTCGTTGAGCCGGGGTCCCAACGCCGGCGGCGTTTCCGGCGCCGGCGGGCTTTTCACTGTCGTATTTCAGGCGGTGGGCCGGGGTAACACCAATGTATCGGTGGCCTCCGTTACGATGCGGACATCGACCGGACAGCCGATCAACGCACCAGCGCCCCCACCACTGGCAGTAAATGTGAGATAAGGCATTACGTATGGTTGAGAGACACGCGATTATGGGCCGCGCTTTCGGACGCCGCGCTTTCGGACGCTGCGGTTCAGAGCCCCGTGGTTCAGAGCGCGGCATGACGCTGGTCGAGCTGATCGTCGCCTTCACGATCCTGCTTGTGCTGACCAGCATGGCGGTGCCGGTGGCCCGTTCGAACGTCAGACGACTCAAGGAACGGCAATTGCGCGAAGCGTTGAAGGAGATTCACACGGCGATCGACCGCTATAAAGATATGGCGGATGCCGGGAAACTGGGAATCCAGAAGCTGGACACGTACGGCTACCCGGAATCGCTCGAGGCGCTGGTCGACGGCGTGAAAGGGTCGGGTCAGGCGGCGGACACGAAAATCAAGTTCCTGCGCCGGATTCCTGTCGATCCGATGACCAACAGCCGCGACTGGGGTCTCCGCAGTATGCAGGACGATCCCACGAGTACGAGTTGGGGCGGTCAGAATGTTTTCGATGTATACACAAAGAGCATGGATAAAGCGGCCGACGGCACTCCGTATTCGGAGTGGTGAGCCCGATCGGGGGCGGCGCGCCTTCACGCTCATCGAGATGATGATCGTGATGGCGATCATCGTCATCCTGATCGCGGTCGCGGTCCCTTTTTATCAGAAATCGATTATTCGGGCGAAGGAGAGCGTGCTGCACAATAATCTGTTCGCCATGCGCTCGGCCATCGACGAATATTCGTTCGACAAACAAAAAGCGCCGCACGAACTGCAGGACCTCGTCAGCGAAGGCTACCTGCACGCCATCCCGAAAGACCCGATCACCCAGCGCACCGACAGCTGGAAGATCATCATGGAGGATGCGGGTCAGGCGGTGGACTCATCGGATCCCGGTATCTTTGACGTCCGTAGCGGATCGGATAAAATGGGGCTCGATGGTACACCTTATTCGGAGTGGTAAGGCTGATACTGTACGGGTATTAACATTTATCGGCCTGATTTGTATGTTTTCCATCGCTGGCCTGGCCCAGCAGGTGCCGTGTACAGTCAGTGCAACCTCGCCGCCTGT
This sequence comes from uncultured Solibacteraceae bacterium, assembly GCA_964639095.1. GTDB lineage: Bacteria > Acidobacteriota > Terriglobia > Bryobacterales > Bryobacteraceae > BOG-234. The sequence continues at coordinate 692 of CAZXCO010000856.1, read as the reverse complement.
TCACTCCGAAGGCCTGACAGAGTTGTTGGGCAGCGTTACCGTTTCCTGTACTGGCGACGCGCCGGTCAATTCCATCCTCCAGTTGAATCTGAATGCCGACATCACAAATCGGCTCGACACCAGCGGCGCTCTGACTGGAATCGCTGTCAGCGGTGGCTCGGGTTTTTCCAGTTCCTCTCCGACGCTGACATCGCCGAAGACCCTGACTTTTTTTTCAGTGCAGGTTCCGGCCGGTGCGGTATTCACCATCAGCGGGATCCGCGCAGCGGTACCGACTGCCGTCGGAGGGGCTGCAGGCATCATCACCGCAGCCATCGCCGGCACGCAATTGAACATTGCCAGTGGATCGACCCTGATTTTGGGACTGGCCTCCCCAACGCTGCTTTCTTCCGTTCTGAATTATGGAATTCCCTGCGCCGGGTCTCCGGCTCCGGCGACTCTGGATTTTGAAGGTCTCGTAGCGGCACAGGCCACGTTTTCCACCGTGAGGGTGACCGAGGCTTCAGCCGGCGCATTTGCCAGAAGATCCGGAGATGCCGATTCCGGGGTGCGCATTCTGGTGAGCCTGTCGGGTTACAGTTCGGATGCCCAGGTCTATGTCCCTGACGTCGTCGTGGGAAACCGCGGGACCGTCCCGACGAGCGGCGGTGCCTTCAATGTCCCGGCGAACGGCGGCACGTATTCGGCCGGGT
>CAZXCO010000855.1:0-1836 GCA_964639095.1 uncultured Solibacteraceae bacterium | reverse complement strand
GAGATCGCGGGCGCCTTTTCCCCGCCCTTTCGCCCGCTGACGCCCGAGGAACGCGCAGACGCGCAGCGCAGAATTATGGAGTCCGGCGCGGATCTGGTCTTTGTCGGCCTGAGCACGCCGCGCCAGGAACGCTGGATGGCGGAAAACCGCCCGCACCTGCCTGGCACGATTCTGGTGGGCGTCGGCGCCGCGTTCGATTTTCATGCCGGCACCCTCAGGCAGGCACCTGCCTGGATGCAGGCGCACGGTCTGGAGTGGTTCTTCCGGCTCCTGATGGAGCCCCGTCGCCTGTGGAAGAGGTATCTGCTGGTAACTCCCGTTTTCGTCCCGTTATGGGCGCTGCAGAAGGCGAAAGTGCTTCGCTATGCGCCTGTCGCGGAGCATTATCGCTGACGAGTATGGTGCGCGTGGCCAATCCGGCAACGAACATCAGGGGTCTTTGCAGATGGTTGAAAGGGAGGAAATCGCAATGTCGTCGCAGAAGATGGTACTGGTCACAGGTGCAGGTGGGTTCATCGGCCATCACCTCGTCAAATTTCTCGTCAGGCACGGATATCGTGTACGCGGCGTGGATATCAAGGAACCGGAATACGAGTCCACCGCAGCCCACGAATTCATGCTCCTCGATCTCCGCTACTGGGAGAACTGCCTCCAGGCGGTGGAAAACGTCCGCGAGGTCTACGCGCTCGCGGCCAATATGGGCGGCATCGGGTTCATTGAAACCAACAAGGCCGTGATCGTCCGGGACAATACCTTAATCAATCACAATACGATCGAAGCCGCCCGCATTCACCGCGTCGAACGTTTTCTCTACACGTCCAGCGCCTGCGTCTATCCGGGTTATCTGCAGAAACAGGCGAACGTGACTCCGCTCAAGGAAGCGGACGCTTACCCGGCTGACGCTGAAGACGGCTACGGCTGGGAGAAGCTCTACTTCGAGCGCACCTGCCGGCATTACAAAGAGGACTTCGGCCTCGATACGCGCGTGGTCCGCTTCCACAATATATTCGGACCCCTCGGCACTTACGACGGCGGCCGCGAAAAGTCGCCCGCGGCGATCTGCCGCAAGGTTGCGCTGGCGGAGGACGGCGATTCCATCGAGGTCTGGGGCGATGGCGAGCAGACCCGTTCTTACTGTTATATCGACGACTGCGTCGAAGGCATCTATCGCCTCATGCGCTCGGATTTTTCAAGTCCGCTGAATCTGGGCCAGGACCGGATGATTACCGTCAATCAGCTCGTCGACATAGTATCGACGATCGCAGGAAAGAAGATATACAAACGGTACGACCCGACCAAGCCCCAGGGCGTGCGCGGAAGAAACAGCGACAACACGCTGCTGCGCTCCGTGCTTCATTGGGAACCTTCGATATCCCTCGAGACGGGACTGCAGCGAACCTTTGAATGGATCGCGAGTCAACTGGGAGTGCACGAAAGTCACTTGACTCAGGCTGTGAGCGCGGCGGGAAAGAGGTGAACCGAAATGGCTCTCGTCAGTATCGGCCTCCCCGTACACAACGGCGGCGCCTTTCTCGCCCAGGCCCTGCAGTCCCTTCTCGCGCAGACATGGCAGGATCTCGAAATCGTGATTTCCGATAACGCCTCGACCGACTCGACACAGGCGATCGCGCGATCCTTTGCCGCGCGCGACAGCCGCATCCGATATTCCCGCACGGAAGGATTGCTGACACCGTCGGAAAGTCACAATCGCGCTTTGGATCTTTGCGAAGGGCGCTATTTCAAATGGGCGGCCCACGACGATGTCTGTGCGCCCGACCTGGTGGAACGCTGCATCGGCGTGCTCGAACGGGATCCCTCCGTGGTCCTCTGCTACCC
>CAZXCO010000854.1:0-2160 GCA_964639095.1 uncultured Solibacteraceae bacterium | reverse complement strand
GAGTTTCGATTTCGCGACGGCGGGCCGCATTCTCTTCGGTCCGGGCGTCTTCGCGCAGCTGGCGGGAATCGCCGGCGAATTCGGAGCACGGCCCCTGATCGTCACCGGCAAACGGGCGATCGAAACGCCGGGGCTCTCCGGGCCGCTTTTCCGGGTGGCGCATGAGCCCACCGTGGCGGTGGTGCGGAAAGGCGTCGAAGCCTTTCGCGATGGCGCCTGCGACTGCGTGATCGCGATCGGGGGTGGCAGCGCGATGGATACCGGCAAAGCGATCGCCGCTGCTGCCGCCAATCCGGGCGATCTCTTCGACTATCTCGAGGTCATCGGCAAGGGGCAGCCCCTCAAAGTGGCGCCATGGCCCTTCGTGGCCGTTCCCACCACGGCCGGAACCGGTTCCGAGGTGACGCGCAACGCCGTGCTCGGCTCGCCGGAACATGGCGTGAAGGTCAGTCTGCGGAGCCCGCTGATGCTGGCGCGCGTCGCCCTGGTCGATTCGCTCCTGACCCTGGGTCTTCCACCCGCCCTCACCGCCTTTACGGGCCTCGACGCCCTTACCCAGTTGATCGAGCCCTGGGTTTCCTCGCGCTCCAATCCCTTCACGGACAGCCTCTGCCTCGATGGAATCCGCCGCGCTTCCATTTGCCTGCCCCGCGCCTGGAGCAATGGAGAAGATGAAGAGGCCCGCTGCGGAATGGCGTATGCGAGCCTGCTCGGCGGTCTCGCGCTCGCCAACGCGGGGCTGGGGGTTGTGCATGGCTTCGCCGCTCCCATCGGAGGCCTTTTCGACGCGCCGCACGGCGCCGTCTGCGCCGCACTGCTGCCCGCGGGAATGCAGGCGAATATCGCCGCGCTCCGCCAGCGCGACCCCGAAGGCGAGACCCTTGGCCGGTACCGTGAGATCGCGCGGATTCTCACAGGCGATCCCCATGCCGCCGCGGAGGATGGTGTGGCCTGGGTGCGCGCTCTGACCGCGCGGCTCGCCATTCCTCGGCTCGGCGCTTACGGCATTCGTGAGTGCGACGTGCCCGAACTGGCGGCGAGGGCAAGCCGCTCCAGCAGCATGAAAGGCAATCCCATCGCCCTGACTACTGCTGAGCTGATGAAAGTCGCCGCGGACTCTCTGTAGTATCAGGGTGTTCCTGATAGCTGCCGACCTTGTCGAGGTGGAGCTGCAGGTCGCCATCGCCATCCACTCCAAATGCGGGGGTAAACTTCGCGTTCCAGACAACCTCGCTGAAGCGGTAGGAAAATCGCTGATGCACAGTCTGGCTGAACGTCTCATCCCAGGCCTTCGCGAATACCAGGAATTCAGCCTGCAGCGCCTCGAGATCTGCGGCCGTACGGCCGAAAAGCGGGCTGTCGGCGTCGATCGGATGGACGACGGTCCAGGTCAGGGGAAACAGCATGATGCTGTCCCGCTCCAGTTTCAGAAGGGTGAACTCCCGCCGGGACCCGCCGTCGCTGCGGTCGACCGTCATCATCATGAGGGTGACGGAGGGCTCAACGAGCGTGTTGGCCCGGCGGTTGACGATGCGGAATTGAAAGCTCGTGCCTTCCTGATAGGGAGCGATCAGGGCCTTCTCGCTGAAGCCGATGCGCGCCGAGGGCTTGGAAACGCGCCCGAAAAGCAGCCCCGTCGCGACCGCGAAACTCATCAGGCCGGCCAGCGCTTCGAAGGCTGCCACGACATTCGCCGCCGGACTTTCGGGCGCGATCGAGCCGAAGCCCACCGTAGTCAGCGTCTGTGAGCTGAAGAATACGCACTGCAGAAACCGGCCGGGTCCGTGGTTGAAATCCGGCCTGCCCGCCAGCGCGCCCGGGCCGAGCAGAAAATAGATCGTCGCGAACACCGAGTTGACCACAACGTAGCCGAACAGGATCCAGGCAAAAAACCGCCCCCAGGAAACGCTGACCAGATGCAGATACGGATGGACGTCGCGCCAGCTGGTGCCCCGCCGGAACACATTGAAGCTGCCGTCGGGGTTAATGATTCTGCGCAGCGGCCCGTCGTATCGCTGGGTCAGGCCGGGATCGAATGGCGCCTTCTGCATGCAACGAGTTTAGTATTCTCCGGAAGCCGCAAGGTTCTGTTCCGGACTTACTGCGCTTGCCGGGAGGCCCCCGGAACCACGTATCCGGAGCGCGCGCGAATGCGCACGT
>CAZXCO010000853.1:0-3929 GCA_964639095.1 uncultured Solibacteraceae bacterium | reverse complement strand
GGAGATCTGCGCCCAGTGCCTGCAGATGCACAAGGACCCGGTGACCGGCGAAGAGACGGTGGTCTTTTCCTGCTTCAATCAGGACCAGCCGCTCGACCACGTCGATTTCGGAAGCCTGCGCACGCGACTGTCGCAGAACGGCGCGCAGGAGAAGGTTACACGATTGTGGATCGACCACTGCCTGCGCGATATCGGCGTGCGCGACGCGACGGCCTGACTACTTGCACGGCGCCGCCGGAAGGCGGGAGACATCGCCCGGCAGGGCCGGACGGTTGGGTTTCACCGGGCGCATCGCATCCGCCGCCGCGTATCCGGCAGGACCCTGCGCAAGAGCCGCACCACACACCAGCAAGCGACCACCCAGCACTTTCCTCGTACCGGAGAGTCTAACTCTTTTTCAGACGTTCTAAAGCGGCGAATCGGGCCGGGCGAGAGCGCGCCACATGTGGGCTACCGGCGTGTTGTCGTTCCCCAGACCTTCCTTCGGCTGTTTGAAGTGGCGCCCGATGATGTCGAGAAACGGCTCGATCGTCACCTTCGCATTCGGATCGAAGGAATAAAGATCGTTCAGCGTCACCAGCCGCGGCTCCATGTACCACTTGTGGTTGCGCACCATCTTGTAAGCCGCCTGCACATGTGGCGCGGGCACATAATCTTCGCCGAAAAGGTATTTGTAAAGCTCGGGATACTCGTAGCCGGTTTCTTTATCGGGATAAAACCGAAGCGCCTGATGATAGCGGATGGCGAAAGCAACCTTCCCGGAGACGTACGGCTCATAAAGCTGGCCACCCCACCAGCCGTGATCGCTTCGCATCAGTTCGCCGCCGGTGTCGTGCAGCAGGCAGGCGAGGATGGTCTCTTCGCTCAGACCGTTCTTCATCGCAAGCGCGGCGCTCTGCAGGCCGTGATTCCTTGTCGTATTCACCCCGAACCGCAGGTCGAAAAAATCGGTAAGGGTCGGGTTCGGAGGCATCGGGGGTAACTTCTTCACGTTGCCGCTGCCGGACACGAAGAGGAATCCGGCGCCGATCCGGAAAGGCTTCGTTTCGATCCGGTCTTCGACCTCCGCCACAGTCGGGTAGCGCCCGCCCGTCTCGGCGCCGATGGTCTTCAACTGCTTCGCGAGAAAATCTTCGATTGCGTCGGCTTTGGCCTCAGGATTCAGCTTTCCGGCCGCTTCCGCGCCGCCGAGGCTTTCGATAAAGGCGTCTTTATTGATCTCCATATTTCCGCCTGCCTCTGCCTTGATGATAGCGAAGGGGCGGTTCCGGGAGAGATTTCCGGCAGACAGGCTCAGAGCGGCGCATCGGGGCGCGCGATCGAGCGCCACATGTGAGCGACCGGATTATTGTCGTACCCCAGACCTTCTTTGGGCTGCTTGAAATGGCGGCCGATGATATCGATAAACGGATCGAGCGTCACCACCGAGTTCGGATCGAAGGCGTAGAGATCATTGACGGTCACGAGCCGGGGTTCCATATACCACTTGTGCTTCCGCACCATCTGGTAAGTGGCTTCGATGTACGGCTCGGGTTTGTAATCCTCGCCGAACATGTTGCGGTACAGGTCGGGATATTCGTAACCCGCTTCAGTGTCGGCATAAAAACGGAGCGCCTGATGATAGCGAATGGCGAAGGCGACCTTCTCCGGCACATAAGGCTCGTAGATTTGCGCGCCCCACCAGCCGTGGTCCGTCTTGATCAGTTCCTGCACAGTATCGTGCAGGAGGCACGCGAGAATGACCTCTTCTGACATGCCGTGCTTCATGGCCAGATTGGCGCTCTGCAGAACGTGATTTCTGGTGGCCCCGAACCGGAGATTGAAGTAATCCACCAGCGTCGGTTTGGCGGGCATGGGCGGCAGCATTTTTACGTTGCCGCGCGTGGAGACAAACAGGTTGCCGGCGCCGCGCCGGTAAGGCCGGGTCACGATCTGCGCCTCGACCTCCGCGGCGGTGGGAAACTTCTTTTTCCCGCCGGTCGCGCTGCCATCGGCCAGCTTCTGCAGCATGAACGATTCGAGCGCGTCGGCCTTCGCTTCGGAACTCATCAGGCTGACGGCAGCAGCACCGCCGAGACTCGTGATGAACAGCCTTCTGTCGATCTCCATAACGCCTCTCTGACTACAATACGGTGAGGATGCCGTTTGACACCGCCAATCTTATCGCAATCGATACGCACGTGCATATCGAATCGGAAGTGGAAGGTAATGCCGCCGACGAGGCCGCGCGCAAATACTTCGGCGAGACCGGCGCGCCCCGGAGCCGGAGAGAACTGGCGGAATACTACCGCTCGCGCCGGATCGGCTGCATCGTTTTCTCCGTTGATGAGCGCCTGACCGGCCGGCCACAGGTTTCGAACGACGATGTGGCGGATTTCGCCGAAGAGAACAGCGACATTGTCATGGCTTTCGCGAGCGTGGATCCGACCCGCGGACCCGAAGCCGCCCGCGAAGCGCGGCGCCTCATCGCGCGCGGCGTCAAAGGGTTCAAGCTGCATCCGCCGCTGCAGCAGTTCCACGCCAACGACCGGATCGCATACCCCTTTTATGAGGTGATTGCGGAAGCGCGGCTGCCGGTCATTTTCCATACCGGACACAGCGGCATCGGGACTGGCATGCGGGGTGGCGGCGGGATCCGCCTGAAATACGGAAATCCGATGGACATCGACGACGTGGCGGTGGACTTTCCCGACATGCCGATCATCATGGCCCACCCGTCGTTTCCCTGGCAGGACGAAGCCATCTCGGTGTGCCTCCACAAGGTGCAGGTCTACATCGATCTTTCCGGCTGGTCGCCAAAATACTTTTCGCCTGTTCTGATCCAGTACGCGAACACGCTTCTGAAGAAGAAGATGCTGTTCGGCTCGGATTTTCCTTTGATCACACCGGATCGGTGGCTGGCCGATTTCGAGAAGATCGCCATCAAAGACGAAGTGCGGCCCCTAATTCTGAAAGAAAACGCTATCCGGCTGTTTGGTTTGTCCTGAAGCCTCGCGGTCACTGGGCCGTGCAGGGCATTGGATCCCATCCAGTGGCGTCCGCCTGTTTGCGGAAATGGGTGCTCCGCTGGAAACGCCGCTGCAAATACTGCGGATCTTCCACCAGCGTCGTCACGATCAGCCACGAAGTTCCGTCGTCTTCTTTGGTGACGTCGAAATGCTCGGTGATCACCGCGTTGGCGCTGTAGGGCACCCCGTTCTTCTGCAGATACCCGGGCTTCACGTGCGTCGTGACCACCTCGAGGTCTCCGCCCTTGCCACCAACGCGCCCGCCTGCGTACTCCCACTCGGCAAGCGAATCGCCCTGCCAGCCTGGCGCGGAGCCTTTCGGCACGGAGCCGAAATGGAACAGGCGCGTCTGCATCCCCGTGTCGGTCTCGACCTTGAGCGTCTTGTCGTCCTGCCAGGTGATGTGCAGCCGTCCGGGCATGCGCATGATATTCCCCGCGCCATAGGCCTTGCACTGATTCCCGGCGGCCTCGTCTTTTGCCGGATCCCAGGCTAACGCCACCTGACGCCCCTCCGGAGTCAGTGGAATGCTGGGGAAATCGCCTTTGGCCGGAGTCATCATGCGGTACCGCCAGTCTTCCGTGACGATCGAGACCCAGTATCCGGTCATATCGATCGGAGCAGCGGCTTTGGGTGTTGGAGGCGGGCCGCCCCGCCCACCTCCCCGGCCGCCTCTCTGTGCCTCGATCAACGCAGGCATGGCAATCAGCAGCGCGGCCGCCGCGGCGAATCGGCTTCGGTGTCTCATCTTTCAGGCGCCTTCTGGCTCAGGCTCTTATCGGCCGCTTCGAGAAAGGCATCCGGCGAACCGTAGCGGCCGTCGTAGTCTTTCGTCAGCCCGGCCGCCTTCACCTGTTCGAGTGTTCTGCCCTTCCTGATCTGATCCTGGATGCGATCGCGCATTACCGTAACCATGTCGCG
>CAZXCO010000852.1:0-2763 GCA_964639095.1 uncultured Solibacteraceae bacterium | reverse complement strand
TGTGAAGGCCTTCATGATCTCATCCCAATCGACAGGAATCCAGGAATGGTAATCGACGCCCACGGCCACGTAACGGCGCCAGACAAACTCTACGTTTATAAGGCCGGTCTGATCTCACATCGCGGCGCTCACGGGCGCGGCAGCGCGGGCGCGAGCGAAGCGGATATTACAGCCGCCCTGAACGCCCCGGTATTCGGCGGTTCCTCGCATCTCGCGCAGCTCAAGGAAGCGGGGACGGACATGCAGTTGATCTCGCCCCGTCCTTATCAGATGATGCACAGCGAGCATCCGCGCCTGGTCGGCTGGTATACGGAGGAAACCAACAACATCATCGCCCAGCAGGTCAAGCTCTTCCCCGATGTTTTCCGGGGTGTTTGCGCGCTGCCGCAGGGTCCGAACGTCAGCCCGAAGAACTGTCTGGCGGAACTCGAGCGCTGCGTCACAAAGCTGGGTTTCGTCGGCTGCCTCATTAATCCCGATCCTGGCGAAGCTTCCGGTATTGAAACCCCTCCGCTCGGCGACAAGTTCTGGTACCCCCTCTACGAAAAGCTGGTCGAACTCGACGTGCCCGGCCACATCCACTCCGGCGGCTGCCGTTCCGACCGCCTGAGCTATTCGCTGCACTTCATCAATGAGGAAAGCATTTCCATCGTCTCGCTGCTGAATTCCAGCGTCTTCACCGATTTTCCGACGCTGAAACTGGTCGTCTCCCACGGCGGCGGAGCGATTCCCTACCAGTTCGCCCGCTTTGAAGCCAGCGCCATTCGCCGGGGCATTCAGCGCTTCTCCGAGCGGATGCGCAACCTTTATTACGACACGGTTCTCTACTCAGCCGGCTCCCTCAAGCTGCTCATCGAAACCGTCGGCGCCGACCGCTGCCTCTTCGGCACCGAGCGCCCCGGAGTCGGAACCGTCAAGGACCCCCGCTCGGGCAAATGGCTCGACGAGACCCGTTACATTATTCAAGGCTTCGACTGGCTGAGCGATGCAGACAAAAAGCTCATTTTCGAGGGCAACGCGAAGAAGCTTTTCAAGATTGAAACCTCTTCGAAAACGGAAGCAGCATGATGAAATCTGACGCAATCCATCGGCGCACTTTCCTGGCTCTGCCCTTTGTAACGGTGGCCGCCCCGGCCTTCGGACAGGGCAAGCTGCAGAAAGTCACGATCAACTATCCGAATCGCAGCGGCTCGAACTGGCCCCTTTTTCTGGCAAAAGATGGCGGATATTACCAGAAGTACGGACTGGACGTGACGCTCACGTTCGGGGTTCATCCGGCCGGTATCGCGATGCTGGTCAGCGGCCAGGGCCAGATGGTCAACTCGTCGCTCGAGCAGCTGATGGAGGCGGCTTCCAAAGACGGCTCTCTGGTGATCGTTGGCAGTTCCCTCAACCGCGGTATGTTCGCGCTGATGGCGAATAAAAATGTCGCCAGCGTCAAGGCGCTCAAGGGTAAAAAGGTCGCAATCGGGCAGATCGGCGACGCGCCCTACGGCTACTTGCTCGCACTGCTCGCCAAATCCGGCCTGGGCCCCCGGGATGTTGAATGGATTCCCGTCGGCACCGACGTCAGCGGACGCGCGGCCGCTCTGCAGAGCGGGCGCGCTGACGCCACCCTTCTCACCGCACCGGCCTATTTCCGGGTCGAGGCGGCGGGCTTCAAGACTCTCGCAAATCTGGCGGATCACGAAGATATCTTCGCTTCCACCGGCTACATCATGAAGAAAAGCGTCGTGGCGTCCGATCCGGCGCTCGCCGAAAAACTCATCAAAGCCCACGCTGAAGGCATCAAGCGTTTCTACGCCGACAAGCCTTTCGCGGTCAAAAGCTTTCTCAGCTACGACCGGAACGCGAAGCAATCGGACATGGAGCGCGTGTACGACCTCTACGCAAAGCCCAATGCCTTCGAGCGCGTGCCATATGTTCTCGCGGGAGCCGTGAAATCAATTCTCGCCCAGCAGCCGGACCCGAACATCGCCGCACGCATGAGGTCCTTCGACTTTCATAAAGTGATCGACAATGGTTATGTGACACGTCTGGTCAAGCAGGGCTTCTTCGAACAGTTGTTCGGCCCGTCCATCAAAGCGGAAGAGCAGCGCAAAGCCACAATGGCGTTTGGAGTATAGGAAGGGTGTTCAAGCTCCAGATCGAGCATGTCTCGAAGAGATACTGGCGTGAAACTCTCGATCGCGAAGTCGTCGCGCTCTCCGACGTGTCGGTCTCGGTACCGGACGGCGAGTTTCTTGCGATCGTAGGCCCCAGCGGCTGCGGGAAAACCACGCTCCTCAACATCATCGCGGGCCTTCTTCCATATGAGGAAGGCATTGTCAGCATTGCAGGCAACAAGGTGAACGGACCCGGCGTCGACCGCTCGGTGGTCTTCCAGAATTCCAGCCTGCTGCCCTGGCGCAGCATCGCCGGCAATGTCCGTTACGGTATGGAACTGCAGCGGCGCTTCGACAGGCACACGATGGCCGAGCGCACACAGCGTTTCATCCAGATGGTCGGACTGGCCGGATTCGAGCGGCACTTCCCGTCGGAACTCTCCGGCGGTATGCAGCAGCGGGTCAACCTCGCGCGCGCTCTGGCTTCGGACCCCGAGGTCCTTCTGATGGACGAACCGTTTGCGGCCCTTGATGCCCAGACCCGTGAGTTCATGCAGACCGAACTGCTCAAGATCTGGAGCGAAGCACGGAAGACGGTCGTCTTCATCACTCACCAGATCGATGAAGCCGTTTACCTTGCCGACCGCGTGGTCGTCAT
>CAZXCO010000851.1:0-6045 GCA_964639095.1 uncultured Solibacteraceae bacterium | reverse complement strand
GGCGCTGGGAAAACTTTTCGCTCTGGCGCCACGGCACAGCGGTGCTGGGACTTTGCCTGCTCGCCATGGCCATCGACCTGGCGAATCTCGTCGCGGATCTTATAGGTGTAATCGCGGGCCAGCCGGTCGCTGTGGTCGTCGTTCTCCACGGCGCGAGCCACGAGCGACCGGGCATCCTGCCCCGCGACGATGCCGGCAATCGCGAGTAGCAGCACGGCTGCGCGCATAGTTCCAGTTTGCGCCATGGCTGCCCATAACGCGATTCCGCTGCGTTGTCAGGAAATGCCGGCCGACCCCGGCCAGCGCATATTGTCGATCAATCGCGTGGAGCCCAGCGACATCGCCGCCGCCACAAGAACAGGCCCTTCGACCCGATCCAGCGGCTGCAGCGTCGCGGGATCGACGATCTCGAAATATTCCAGCCGGGCCTCCGGAGAGCGTGCGATCAGCGCCGCGGCGGATTTCTGAATCGCCCCCACCGACCTTTCACCGCTCCCGATCGATTCCAGCGCCTGCCGCAGGGCGCAGGAGAGCACCGGCGCGATCTCGCGCTCGCGGGATGTCAGATGTTTGTTGCGCGAACTCAGCGCCAGTCCGTCCGGCTCGCGCACGATGGGCACGGGCACGACGGAGACCGGCACGTTCAGGTCCTCGACCATGCGCCGGATGATCGCCAGTTGCTGGGCGTCCTTTTCGCCGAAATATGCCCGGTCCGGCTGCACGATATTGAACAGCTTCAGGACCACGGTCGCCACCCCGCGGAAATGCCCCGGCCTGTGCGCCCCACAGAGATGGGCGCTCAACAGCGGCGATTCCACGAAGGTCGTCTGCTCGCGCGGATAGAGATCTTCGACGGAGGGAGCGAAGACCAGGTTCACGCCGTGCGCCTCGCACACCCGCAGGTCGTCATCCATCGTCCGTGGATATTTTTCGAGATCCTCCCGGCGATCGAATTGGATGGGATTGACGAAGATGCTCGCAACGACGTAATCGTTCTCGCCGTGCGCCGCGTCGAGCAGGGCCGCGTGCCCGCGATGCAGCGCGCCCATGGTGGGCACAAGCCCGATGGATGCCCCGCGGCGGCGCTCGGCCCCGAGCCGCTCCCGCAGCGCCACGATTCCGGCAATCACCTCAGGCATCCGGAAAGCGCCCCGCCCTCACGTCTTCCGAGTATGCCGCCACCGCTTCCGTGACGGCGGTTGCCAGATCCGCATACTGTTTCGCGAAGGGCGGGCGTTTATCCCCACTCAACCCCAGAATGTCGTGGGTCACGAGCACCTGCCCGTCGCAGTCCCGGCCGGAGCCGATGCCGATCACAGGCACGCGAAGGCGCCGGCTCACCGCACAGGCCGCGGCGGGCGCGACGCATTCGAGCACAATCGCGAAGACGCCGGCCTGTTCGAGCGCCACGGCGTCGGCCATCAGACGCTGCTGAGCCTCCGGCCCGGTCGCCTGCCTCCGAAAGCCGCCCTGCGCGTGGACGGACTGCGGCTGCAATCCCAGATGGCCCATCACCGGTATCCCGGCCGCAACGATGCGCGCCACCGCCTCGACAGCAGCGCCCGCGCCTTCCATCTTTACCGCCGTCGCCGCGCCATGCTGCATCAGGCGCCCCGCATTCCGCATCGCCTGGCTCACCCCGATCTGGTGGCTCAGAAAAGGCATGTCGGCCACGATCAAAGCATCGGGGGCGCCGGCGCGCACGGCGCGCGTGTGCCGCACCATATCGTTCATGCTCACGGGAATGGTGGTGTCGTAACCCAGCTCGACCATCCCGAGCGAGTCGCCAACCAGCAGCATGTCCACCTTTCCGCATCCCACGAGGATGCGGGCCATCCACGCGGCGTAGGCGGTGAGCATGGTGATCTTTTCACCGCGCGCCTTCTTCTCCTGAATGTCCGGAATCCGTACCGGCCTGGTCATCTTGTCAGGCTCATTTCTTCGAGCACTCTCTCGATTTTTCGCGCGCGCGCCGATTCCAGCCCGGCCCGCTCCGCGATTTCCACGGTCCGGAGTCCCGCCGCCGCGTAGAGGCGTGCCGTCGCCGGCGAGGCGCTTGCCATTGCGGCGATGTGTTTTTCGATTGTGCCGGCATCCCCGCGAGCGACCGGACCCGTCAACGCGCGCTCCGGACCCGCGGCCAGAATATTCTCCGTGGTGGCCCGAAGAATCGGCGCCAGAGCATCGAGCGCCGAATTGCGCGCGATCCCCGCCATCCCCATCAGTTCCAGTGCCGCATCCACCAGCGTCACCTGATAATTGCACGCCATCACCGCGCCCGCATGGTAGTGCGGCCAGAACTCGGGATCTACGGCCAGCGGCCGTCCTTGCAGCCGTCTGATCAGCCATTCCGCCCAGACCATCGCATCCGGGTCTCCGGCAAACGCCCATGCAGCGCCGGGGAGCGACGCCACGCCGAGCTCGGCCGAGGGCACGGTCTGCAGGGGATGAAGAGCGCCAGTCGAATTCCCCGCCCCACGCAGGATCTCCAGCGCCCACGGCCCCGCGGCGCCGCTCGTGTGCAGAACCACGCCATTTTGCAGCCCGCCCGCCGCCAGTTCCGCGGCCACATCGGGAATCGCCTCGTCGTTGACGGCAATGACGATGCGCCGCGCGTATCGGGGCAACTCGCGCAGAGTGACGGCGCGCTCCGCGCCCGTGAACGCGCGCGCTTCTTCCGCCGACTGCAGACTCCGCCCGGCAATGGCCGAAACCGTCACGTCGCGCCGGACAAGCAGCGCCCCCAGTGCCTTCGCCAGCTTCCCGGTTCCGGCGATGCCCGCGGCGTTCTCGAATGTCTGGTCTGTATTCTCCACCAACTGATCCAGATTCAGCGTAGCGCTTCCACGATGCAGGCAATGCAAAGCGCATAATCGGAGCAGGGATAACTATGGAAAGCCGAATCTCCGATTCCAGCCGCGGTGGATTTTCACGGCGCCGCGCCCTCAGCGGAATCTTCCTGCTGGCCTGTCTTCCGGCGAGCGCCTGGAGCGCTCAGACGGCGCCGCCGGCCGCCCCTCCTCCCAAACCTCCCGCAGAGACCAAAACGCAGACGAAGCACGAGATCACGATCAACGGGCGGAAGGTTCCTTACACCGCGACAGCCGGGACGCTGGTTTTGAACAAGGACGACGGCAAGCCCTGGGCCAGCATGTTCTATGTCGCGTACACGCGCGACGATACGCCCGACCCGTCGAAGCGGCCTCTGACGTTCTCGTTCAATGGCGGCCCGGGGTCTTCATCCGTGTGGCTCCACCTCGGCGCGCTGGGACCGAAGCGCGTTGAAATGGGACCGGACGACGGACAGCCGAAGCCTCCCTATCATCTCGTGGATAATCCGGATACCGCGCTCGAATTCACCGATCTGGTATTCATCGACCCGGTATCGACCGGATTCAGCCGCCCCGCTCCGGGGGAGAACGCGGGCCAGTTCCACGGTTTTGAAGGTGATCTCAAATCCGTCGGCGAGTTCATCCGCCTTTATTCGGTAGAGGCGCAGCGCTGGGCCTCGCCGAAATTCCTGGCCGGCGAGAGCTACGGCACCACGCGCGCCGCGGCGCTCTCGGACTATCTGATCAAAACGCACGGGATTTATCTGAACGGCATTGTGCTGATCTCGTCGGTGCTGAACTTCGGAACCATCTCTTTCGCATCGGGCCACGACCTGCCTTATGCGCTCTATCTGCCGACTTACACCGCTGCCGCGTGGTATCACAAAAAGCTTCCGGCCGATCTTCAGGGCAGTCTCGAAAAGGCGATCGGCGAGTCGCGACGCTTCGCGGGCAGCGAGTACACAACGGCGCTCATGAAGGGCGACAAGCTTACTGCGGCAGAGAGGGCCGGAATCTTAAAGCAACTTGCGCGGCTGACGGGCCTCTCGCCGGCCTTTCTGACGCAGTCGAATCTGCGCGTCACGCCATCACGCTTCGAAAAGGAACTGCTGCGCGGCGACCGCCGCACGCTGGGCCGCTATGACAGCCGGCTCGAAGGGATCGACACGGACGCCGCGGGCGACCGGCCGGACTATGACCCGAGCTACGCTTCGGTGCAGGGCGCTTTCACCGCCACGTTCAACGACTATATCCGCAGGGACCTCAATTACAAGACCGATCTCACTTACGAGGTTCTTACCGATAAAGTGAATCCCTGGAGTTACAAGGAATTCGAGAATCGGTATGTGAACGTCGCGGGCATGTTACGTGATGCGATGACACAGAATCCCGATATGCGCGTAGTGATCGCCAACGGATACTTCGATCTGGCGACGCCGTTCTACGGCACCGAATACACGGTCAGCCATCTCGGGCTGGATCCCGCGCTCGCGGGCCACATCAGCCTGATGTACTGTGAAGCCGGCCACATGCTGTACACGAAGCAGAGTTGTCTCGACAACCTGCACACGACAATGGCCGGCTTCTATGACAAGTCCTCGGGCCTGCACTGAGAGGCGGGCGCTTACGCCGCGGCTTTTTCGGGATCGAGATCGGCGAAAGCCAGCCGGATGGCGTGGTCGCGCACATCTTCCGGCCATGCGGCGATGAGTTCGCCGAACCGCCGCCGGTCGTTGGCGAACAAGGCACGGGAAGCCTCCTCGAAACCGGGCAGGTTGCCTGCGATGGCGGACATGAACCGGTAGGCGGCTTCCTGCGCGGCGCGTGTCCGATCGCGGTCACCGCTGGTGCGCCGTGCCTCGTCCACCAGCTTGCGCAGAGCGACCGAGGCGCCGCCGGGCTGCGTGTTGAGCCAGTCCCAGTGACGTGGCAGAAGCGTGACCTCGCGGGCGATGACGCCCAGCTTCGGGCGTCCGCGCCCGCGAACATCCGCGGCAGGCGATGCAACGGGTTCTGGCTGCGACGCTGCTGAGTAGCGCGCAACGACTTCCTCGTCGCTGCCGCGTGTGTCGAGGTCGATCACGCGGCCGCTCTGGTCGAAGATCATAATGGCCGCGGTATCGCGGCCGGATGCAGCTTTGACTTTGAGGGCCACCTCGGGGAGGGGTCCGGTCCAAAGGCGCGTATGGCCTTCGAAGGCGATGAAGGATTGGGAAGGCGTCATGCTTGAATAATACCCGGAGAAAAATCCGGCGTCAATATCACCCGGGTAAAAAACGTAAGCCGACGGCACCCGTTTTGATCGAACAGAATCCCTCGGCGAAAACGCTCAGATGTTTCAGGAAAATGTTCCCGACCCCGCGCGCCTCCTTCAGTATCTGGCGAGCTGGTGCGGGCCGGTGGAATGTTGATCGCTCCGGTTCCCACGACTCGTCTACGGACGGCAATCCGCACCAGATCGACTGGCCTCGGCCAACTCCAGGGTTCACACGCCTCCGCGATCGCCATGGGCACGGAAAAGCGGCTCGCGTGCTCAGGCGGGCAATTCGTAGACGCCTGTCTCCGCCAAACGCACAAAGTCGCCCTCCGGCTGTGGGCTACTGATCGCTATGGTTTCGAAAAGCGGTATCTGACCGTCGCATGGGAGAAGCGTTTTGAATTGATGGATCTCCGCCCAGTGATCGAAGACCTATGAATAAACAACCGACACGCGATTGGCAGGGGTCCGTGGTTCGTTCAAATGTTGAGTCGCAGGAGTCTTGCATTCATCCTGGCGTCAGCGAGACGGTGCGCGCGCGCCCTGTCCTGCGCCGCCCTCCGTTGCTTTGCCGACCCAACAAAGACAATGATTATCGGCAAAAATATGGTCGCGAGCGTGCCCGCAACGTACAGCAAATCCCAGCGATCCATATGCAGTCTCCTACGAACAGTTTAGACCTCCCGAGGTTAATACAAAAGGCCCGGATTGCTCCACTCCTGAGGCGTTAACGCCCTTTACGCAGTCCTTGACTAATCAGCAACACAACCACAGGACACTAGCCCTACCCCCGCATGGTATATTTATTCATGTCAATGCATAAATAATCAATGAGCGCCCGAATAGGAACTGTCGGCTTCAGCGGCTATAGCGGGGCCGAAGCCGTCCGCATACTCACCGCGCATCCCGACTGCGAGCCGGTTCTGCTCGAACACCGCACCGACACCGGCAACGCCG